>DASZPV010000064.1:0-17397 GCA_035549875.1 Caulobacterales bacterium | reverse complement strand
ATTCAGGCCTATGAAGGCGTGTGCATCGCCCGCTCCGGCTCCAGCCTCAATGCGAACTTCACCGTCCGCAAGATTTCATTTGGCGAAGGCGTAGAGCGGGTGTTTCCGCTCTTTTCACCTTCGATCGAGTCCATCGAAGTGATCCGCCGCGGCAAGGTCCGCCGCGCCAAGCTCTATTATCTGCGCGAGCGCCGCGGCAAATCGGCCCGGATCGCCGAGCGCGCTGGCATGCGCGGCGACGAAGGCGGCGCCGACTCCAGCGAGAGCTGATCCCAAGCGAACCTTGACGCGCGGGCGGGCCGCGCGCACCTGAAACGGCTATGGCCGCCGCGCTTCAACCCGAATCCAGGATAGACCTTGTTACGCTCGGCTGCAGGCTGAACGCCGCCGAAAGCGAACGCATGGCCGCGCTCGCCGCCGAGGCGGGCCTGAAAGACGCGATCATCGTCAATACCTGCGCCGTCACCAATGAAGCTGTGCGCCAGTCCCGCCAGGCGATCCGCAAGGCCGCGCGCGCGCGGCCGAATGCGCCGGTGATCGTGACGGGGTGCGCCGCACAGATTGATCCGGCGGCGTTCGCGGCGATGCCGGAAGTCGATCGCGTGCTCGGCAATGCAGAAAAGATGCAACGCGAGAGTTTTTCGTGGACCGGCGATGAGCCGCGCGTCCGTGTGGCCGACATCATGAGCGTGCGCGAAACCGCGCCGCATCTGCTGGAAGGCTTTTCGCGCACCCGCGCTTACGTGGAAGTGCAGACGGGCTGCGACCACCGCTGCACGTTCTGTATCATTCCGTACGGCCGCGGGAATGCACGCTCGGTTCCCGCCGGTGCGGTGATCGATCAAGTGCGCGCGCTAGCGGAAAAGGGCTGCCCGGAGATCGTGCTCACAGGCGTCGATCTGACTTCCTGGGGCGGCGACCTGCCGGGCGCGCCGGCGCTTGGCAATCTGGTGCAGCGGATATTGAAGCTCGTCCCCGATCTTCCGCGCCTTCGGCTTTCCTCGCTCGACGTGATCGAGATGGATGACGCGCTGTTTGAAGCGGTGGCGCACGATCCGCGTGTCGCGCCGCATCTGCACCTTTCACTGCAGCACGGACACGACCTGATCCTGAAGCGCATGAAGCGGCGCCATTCGCGCGCGCAGGCGATTGAATTGTGCGGGCGGCTGAAGGCTGCGCGCCCCGAAATCGCGCTCGGCGCCGATCTCATCGCAGGCTTTCCGACAGAAACCGAGGCGCATTTCGAGACGATGCTCGATTTCGTCGATGAATGCGCCCTCTCCTTCTTGCATGTCTTCCCGTTCAGCCCGCGCGAGGGAACTCCCGCAGCGCTGATGCCGCAGTTGGACCGCGCGCTCGTAAAGGCGCGCGCCGCCCGGCTGCGCGATAAGGGCGCCATACGTTTGCGCACGCATCTGGATGGCTGGGTTGGAAAAAGCGCCGACGCGTTGATCGAGACAGACAGCTTTGCGCGTCTTCCTGATTTCACCGGCGTCCGCATTGCGCGCTCAGGAAGCGCGTCCCCTCCCCCTCGTGGGGAGGGGTTAGGAGGGGGGGGAACGAGCGATCGACCGGGCTCAACGCCGAATCCAGTCGATCCGTGGTTCCCCCCCACCCTGGCCCTCCCCCACGAGGGGGGAGGGAATCTGCGCAGAGCGTCGTCGACGTTGCGTTTCGCCGCTCATGACGGCGAAAACTTGATCGGCGTCGCGGCATGATCTGGGGGTTCGGCAAGAAGAGCGCCGATTCCGGAAAGGAAAGCGGCGTAAGCAAGGTGTTCGCCGGGCTCGCTAAATCTTCCGTCAAACTAGGCGAAGGCGTGGCCGCGCTGACCAGGCGCAAGCTCGACGCCGCGGCGCTGGAAGACCTCGAAGACACGCTGATCCGCGCCGACATGGGCGCGGCGGCGGCGGCGAAGATTGTCGAAGGCTTTTCCGGCGAGCGCTTCGGAAAAGAAGCGAGCGACCAGGAAATCCGCGCCGCCCTCGCCCACCGTATAGAAGCGTTGATGGCGCCGCGCGAACATCCGCTCGACCTTTCCGGCCCGCCGAAACCGCGGATCGTGCTGGTGGTCGGCGTGAACGGCTCCGGCAAGACCACGACGGTCGGCAAACTATGTGCGTTGTTGGCGCAGAACGGCGCCAAGGTCGTCGTCGGCGCCGCTGACACGTATCGCGCCGCGGCGATCGAGCAGTTGAAGGTCTGGGCCGATCGCTCCGGCGCGACGCTGATCGCGCGCGGGCAAGGCGCGGATGCTGCGGGCGTGGCATATGAGGCGGCGGAAGCGGCCAAGCGCCTGGGCGCGGATGTGTGCCTGATCGACACCGCCGGGCGCCTGCAAAACCGCGAAGAGCTGATGAGCGAGTTGAACAAGATCGTCCGCGCGCTGAAGAAATTTGACGAAGACGCACCGCACGAGACGATTATCGTGCTCGACGCCACGGTCGGCCAGAATGCCCTGTCTCAGATGGAGGCGTTTCGCTCGGCGGCGCCGCTTACGGGCTTGGTGATGACCAAGCTGGACGGCACCGCCAAGGGCGGCGTGCTGGTGGCGATCGCCGAACGGCACGCCCTGCCGATCCATTTTATTGGCGTCGGAGAAAGCGCGGAAGATTTGCAGCCGTTTTCCGCGCGCGATTATGCGCGTGCGGTTGTCGGTGTTTCTTGAGGTAGGTAGAGCCACGCATGAGCGAAAGAACATCCACCGGCGCTACGGGCCAGCTTCTCGTCGATCTCGGCCCGGTCGCGGTGTTCATGCTGACCTACAATCTCGCGCACCGGTTCGACGAGCCGCGCGCGATCTTCTGGGCCACCGGCGTGTTCATGGCCGCGACGCTTGCAGGCCTTGCCTATGCCCGCTTCGTGCAAAAACGCACACCGCCGATGCTGATCGTCACCGCCGTCGTGGTGCTGGTGTTCGGAGGGCTGACGCTGGCGCTGCACGACGCCCTGTTCATCAAGATCAAGCCGACCATTATAGACCTGCTCTACGCTTCGGTGATTTTCGGCGGGCTGCTGTTCAAGCAGAACATCTGGAAAATGCTGTTCAGGAACGCCTTCGATCTGCCCGACAAAGCCTGGAATATTCTGGCCGTACGCTGGGGCCTGTTTTTCATTTTTCTCGCGATCCTGAACGAGGTGGTCTGGCGCAACGCGTCGGAGGTTTTTTGGGCCAATTTCAAATTCTTCGGCGTGTTCACGATCACGATCGCCTTCGCACTTGCAAACGTGCCGCTGCTGCTGAAGCACCAGCCGAAGGAGGACGATCCCAAAGCCAGCGAACCCACGCCGCCAGCATAAGCGACGCACGCTGATGATCCGCCCTCGGATCGATATTTCTTGCACAACCAGGCGGAGAGTTTAGTCTCCCGACCGAAAAATGCGCGGGAAAGCGCCGCGCGCCGATCCAGGGATCGAAACATGAGCGACCGTGAAGACGGCTACGTCCTGTCCAAATCCCCCTGCCATCTCCTTCATCGCGTCCAGCAGTTGGCGGCCGACCGGTTTGGCGTTTCCGATGTCACGCTGCGCCAGTTCACCGTGCTCGCCGCGGTGTCCAGCCGCGCCGGCCAGACACAAACCGATCTGGTGAACGCAACGGGGATCGACCGCTCCACCCTGGCCGACATGATCTTGCGCATGGAGGAGCGCGGCCTGCTGACGCGCGGGCGTTCCGCCGCTGACGGCCGGGCCAAATCGGTAGGGCTAACGGCGAACGGGCGCTCCGCGCTGGCGTCAGCCGCGCCGCGCGCGCGCCAGGCGGATGAAGCGATCATGGCGGCGCTGCCGCGCAGCAAACGCGCGCCCTTTCTGGAAATGTTGCGCACGCTGGCCGACGCGGCGGACGAGCCCGTTCTGGAGATCAAACGTCCGGCCGCCAAGACGCGCAAAGGCGCACGCGGCCCGAAGAAGCCGCGCAAGGCCTCGACCGCAAAACGGACGGCGCGTCGTTAGCTTTTTCCGCCGCGGGCCCCGCGTTCAAGCGCGGGCATGATTTTTTCGCTGACCGTCGCGGCGTCCATCGGCTCGCGGTGGAGCGCAAGGATGCGTCCGTCAGCCCCGATAACGATCGTTTCCGGAACGCCGGTAATGCCGAAATCGAGCCCGGTCTGACCGGCCGGATCTTCGCCGACCGCCGCATAGGGATCGCCCAATTGGGAAAGCATTTGGCGCAGGTCTTCTGGCTTGTCCTTGTAGTCCACGCCGACCACCGTCACGCCTTGTCGCGCCAGCGCCGTGAGCACGGGATGTTCGACACGGCAAGGCACGCACCATGACGCAAAAAAATTCAACACATACGGCTTGCCCGCCATCGCCTCGGACGACACCACCCCGCCGCCCGCTTTGGGCAAATTGAACGCCGGCGCTTTTTCTCCCAGCAGGCGCTGCTTGTCGAAGCTTTGCTGCCCGCCGCCGCGTGAGAGCATCAGGCCGAAGGCGAGCGTAAGCAATGCGAGAACCGCAATGGGCGCGATTGCTAGAACACGGTTCACTGACCGTCCTTCTCGGCATCACGGCGCTTGGCGCGCACCGACCAATAGCGCAGCCGGCGCCCAATCATCAGCGTCAATCCGATAAACACGGCAATCGTCAGCAAATAGGCGGGAACGATAAACGCCGCGTATTTGCCAAGCAGATCGGTCATGCCGGGCCCCGCGCAAGCACGCGGCGGCGGTAGATTTCCGCGCGCATCGAAGCCAGCAACAACGCAAAGAACACCATGCCGTAGGCTGCGATGCAGATCAGCAGCGGCCACAACATCGTCGGGTAGATCGAGGGCCCGCTGAGCTTCCACAGACTGGACGATTGATGCAGCGACCCCCACCACTCCACCGAATAATGGATGATCGGCAAATTGACTGCCCCGGCCATGCACAGAATGGACGCCAGCCGCGCGGCCTTTGTTTCATCCTCCACCGCCGACCACAGCGCCAGATAGCCGACATAGGTGAGAAACAGCAGCAGCATAGACGTCAGCCGCGAATCCCAGGCCCACCAAGTCCCCCAGGTCGGCGCGCCCCAGAGCGATCCGGTAACCAGGCAAAGCCCCGCATAGGCAACGCCGATCTGCGCCGCGCAACGCGCAGCGACATCGGCCAGCAGATGGCGCCAGACGAAACTCATCAGGCTGGCGACCGCCATGAAGGCGTAGATGCCCATCGACCATATCGCCGCCGGCACATGCACATACATGATGCGGACGGATTCGAACTGCACCGCGTCGGGCGGAGAGAAGACAAGCCCCCACGTCAGGCCGACGATCAGCAGCAGCATCGCTATGATGGCTGCGAACGGCAGCACCCATTCGGAAAAGCGCATGAAGCGTTGCGGATTGGCGAGCGCGGTGATCATGGCCAAGTCTCTAGCATATCGTTTTTATTCCGCCTGTAGACGCGCAGCCGCAGCCGCCCCGATCGGCCCCAGCGCCAGCGCCGCCAGCGCGCAGCCGGCCAGCAGCAGAAAAGGCGGCGTGAAAAGCCCCTCCCCGCGCGCGGCGGCGGCGGTAGCGGCTGCGCCAAAAATGATCGGCGGGGCGTAAAACGGCAGCACAAGCAAGGCGATCAGCACGCCCGCGCGGCGCACGCCGGCAGCCAGGGCAGCCGCCAAAAGGCCGGTTCCGAAGAACGCGATCATGCCGATGGCCATGTCGATAAAAATGATCGGCAGCGAAGGCAGCGGCGCCTGCATGGTCAACGCCAGCGGCGCCGCCGCCAGCGCGATTGTACCGCCGACGGCCACCCAGGCCGCCGCGCCCTTGGCTAGAACCAGCGCCTCGAACGGGGCGCGCGCGAGCAGCATCTGATCCAGAGCGCCGTCTTCGAGATCGGCCTGGAACACGCGCTCCAGCGTCATCAGCGCGGCCAGCGCTGCGCTTACCCAGAGCAGCGGCGGGCCGATCAGCGCCAGCATCTTGCCATCGGCGCCAATCGCCAACGGCACAAGCACCGTCGCGCCGACGAAAAACCCCAGCGGCGCGGCCGCGCCCGCCCCGCCCAGCCAGGCCAGGGTCAGGTCGCGCTTGAATACTGCTGCAACGGCGGCGTTCACGATGCTTCCGCCAGCGTCGCCGGGTTCAACGCCACTCTGTGATTGGGCAAGGCGCCGATCGGATCATGCACGGCCGCCACCACGATTCCGCCGCTGGCAAGGTGATCGCTGACCAGGCCGAGCAGCCAGGCCCGGCCGGCGATATCCAGCGTCGCCGCCGGTTCATCCAGCAGCCAGACCGGCCGTTGCGCAAGCAACAGGCGCGACAACGCCAAACGCCGCGCTTGCCCTGCCGACAAAGTCCGCGCCGGCCGTTCGGCAAGCGGCTTCAATCCCACACGCTCGAGCACCGCCGCCTCGTCCCCGCCCTCGTAGAGCCCCGCCCAAAACGCCATGTGTTCGGCCACGCTCAACGGCCCCTTCAAGCCATCGCGATGGCCGATGAGGTGCATACACAGAGCCTGCTCATCGCGATCAATCGGTCCGAAATTGGAGGACATCGTCACGCGCCCCTCCAACGGCCTCAAGAACCCGGCCAATACGCGAAGCAGAGATGTCTTGCCAGCGCCGTTCGGGCCGGTGATCTCGACATAGTCTCCGGGACCGGCGTTAAAGCCGATCCGCTCGACGATGCGCCGCCCGCCCCGCGCCACCGCCAGATCTTCCACCGAAAGCCGCAGGGACGGGAGCACGCTTTATGTTTCCTCGGAAAAGGTCGTTGTGGATGGATACGCCCGTCTGGCAGGCGCTGCGTCAAGCAGTCTCGACGAATTCGTTGATTTCGTCCCGCCAGTAATTGCGCTGGATTCGCGCCTTCGGTATGAGAAGCCGCGCTTTACGCCGCCTTGGCGACATTCGGGGCGCACCCCGGCGGCGCCTTCTCCCTATCGGTTCCGGCTGAGGACGTTTGCCCATGGCTTCGCTCGATTCTTTCAAATGCCGCCGGGAACTTTCCGTCGGCGGGCACTCCTACGTCTATTATTCGCTGCCGGAGGCCCAAAAGAACGGGCTTGGCGATATCTCCAAGCTGCCGGTTTCGCTGAAGGTGCTCTTGGAGAATTTGCTCCGCAAAGAAGACGGTTGGGCGGTCAAGAAGGAAGACATCCTCGCCGTCGCGCACTGGCTGACCAACAAGGGCAAGGCCGAGCACGAGATCGGCTTCACGCCCGCGCGCGTGCTGATGCAGGATTTCACCGGCGTGCCGGCAGTGGTCGATCTGGCCGCGATGCGCGACGCCACGACCAAGCTCGGCGTCGATCCGCGCAAGATCAATCCGCTCGTGCCGGTCGATCTGGTGATCGATCACTCGGTGATGGTGGATTATTTCGCCAAGGGCGATTCCTTCACCAAGAACGTCGACCTAGAATATGAGCGCAATAGCGAGCGCTATCAGTTCCTGCGCTGGGGCTCGGGCGCGTTCGACAATTTCCGCGTCGTGCCGCCCGGCACCGGTATCTGCCATCAGGTGAACCTGGAATACCTCGCGCAGGCCGTATGGACCGCGCAGGAGGATGGCAAAACCCTGGCCTACCCCGACACGCTCGTCGGCACCGACAGCCACACCACGATGGTCAACGGCCTTGCCGTGCTCGGCTGGGGCGTAGGCGGCATCGAAGCGGAGGCGGCGATGCTCGGCCAGCCGATCTCGATGCTGATCCCTGAGGTGATCGGCTTCCGGCTTACTGGCAAACTGCCGGCCGGTTCGACCGCAACCGATCTTGTGCTCACCGTCACGCAAATGCTGCGCAAGAAGGGCGTCGTCGGCAAGTTCGTCGAATTCTACGGCCCCGGCCTGGACGATATGGCGCTCGAAGACCGCGCCACCATCGCCAACATGGCGCCGGAATATGGCGCGACCTGCGGCTTCTTCCCGATCGACGGCGGCACGCTCGCGTACATGAAAGCCAGCGGCCGTCGCGCCAGCGTCGTGGCGCTGGTCGAAGCTTACGCCAAGGCGCAAGAGATGTGGCGCCCCGACCTTGCCGAACCGGACTTCACCGACACGCTCGCGCTCGATCTCAACGCGGTGGCGCCTTCGATCGCCGGGCCGAAGCGGCCGCAGGATCGCGTGCCGCTGAACACCGCCGCCGACGCGTGGAAAGCCGGCCTGGAAAAGGAATTCTCTGTGGCGCCGGACAAGGCTGGCGTTCGCCAAGCGGTCGCCGACACGAATTATTCGATTGGCCATGGAGACGTGGTGATCGCCGCGATCACATCGTGCACCAACACGTCGAATCCTTACGTCATGCTCGGCGCCGGCCTGTTGGCCCGCAATGCGCGCGCGCGCGGCCTTACTGTAAAGCCATGGGTGAAAACCTCGCTGGCGCCGGGAAGCCAGGTCGTCACCGACTATCTCAAAAAAGCCGGCCTCGACGACGACCTCGACGCGCTCGGCTTCAATCTGGTCGGCTACGGCTGCACGACCTGCATCGGCAATTCCGGCCCGCTGCCCGATCCGATCGCCGCCGCCGTGCGCGCGGCGGACCTGGTCGCCGTTTCGGTTCTTTCCGGAAACCGCAATTTCGAAGGCCGCGTCAATCCCGACGTGAAGGCGAACTATCTCGCCTCCCCGCCCTTGGTCGTCGCTTACGCGCTCGCCGGAAACATGGGCATCGATCTCACCAAGGATCCGCTCGGCACGGACAAGAGCGGCAAACCCGTCTATCTGGCGGATATCTGGCCGAGCGCACAGGAAGTGGCCGAAACGGTGCGCGCCTGTGTGACCGGCGACATGTACGCCAGCCGCTACGCCGACGTGTTCAAGGGCGACAAGCTCTGGCAGGCGATCAAGGTCTCGGGCGGACAAACCTATTCATGGGACGGCGGCTCCACCTACGTTCAGAACCCGCCCTATTTCGAAAAGATGAGCATGACGCCGGCGCCGGTGACCGACCTGACGGACGCGCGCATCCTGTGTCTGTTCGGCGATTCCATCACGACGGACCACATCAGCCCGGCGGGCAACATCAAGAAGGCTTCGCCGGCCGGCGAATATCTCACCGCCCACAATGTTCCGCAGGAGGACTTCAACTCCTACGGCGCCCGCCGCGGCAATCACGAAGTGATGATGCGCGGCACCTTTGCAAATATCCGCATCAAAAACGGCATGACGCCGGGCATCGAAGGCGGCGTCACCAAGCACTTCCCTTCCGGAGACGTGCTGCCGATCTACGATGCGGCGATGCGCTACGCCGCCGAAGGCCGTCCTCTGGTGATCTTCGCCGGCAAGGAATACGGCACCGGCTCCTCGCGCGACTGGGCGGCCAAGGGCACGCGCCTGCTAGGCGTGCGCGCCGTGATCGCCGAGAGCTTCGAGCGCATCCACCGATCAAATCTGATCGGCATGGGCGTGCTGCCGCTGCAAGTCGAGCCCGGCATGAGCTGGAAAGACCTCGGCATGACCGGGGACGAGTTGGTCTCGATCGCCGGCGTGGCCGGGGTAAAAGTTCGCCAGCGTCTGGTGGTGCAGATCAAACGCTCAACCGGCGAGATAATCGAGACGCCCGCGCTCTGCCGGATCGATACCGAAAACGAACTCGACTATTTCAACAACGGCGGCATCCTCCATTTCGTCCTACGCAATCTGGCCAGGGCCGCGTAACGCTCGTGTGACTGGAAGCGAGGCTTGGGCAGGAGCAATCTCGCGCTCCATGCGAGGCGATAAAAAACCCATCGTGGCCCAACGCCGAGCGCGCAAGACGCGCCTGTTGCTCTCGGTCCTGGCGGCGAGCGGCTTGGGCATGACGACTGCCCGCGCCGAGGCGCCCAAGCCGCATCGCCCGATACTGGTGGAGCTGTTCACGAGCCAGGGTTGTGCATCCTGCCCCCAGGCGAACGTCGTGCTCGGCGAACTGGCGCGTAATCCCGATGTGCTCGCCCTCACCTATGCGGTCGGTTATTGGGATTATCTGGGTTGGAAGGACACGTTTGCGCGGCCGGAATTTGCTTCGCGCCAAAAGGACTACGCGCGCATTTTCCGGCGCGGCCTTTACACGCCGCAAATGGTGATCGACGGCGCCGATCACGCCAGCGGGCTCAAGGCGCAGCATTTGCACGATTTGCTGGCCGCCGCGAAAATGGTGGGCGGCGTAAAGCTCGATGCGCGAAGCGCCAGCGGCAAGGCGCAGATCGTGATTTCCGGGACGCCGCCTGCCCTCGCCAGCGAAGTCTGGATTGCGCAATACCGGCCTGGCCCGGTTGTTGTCGACGTCAAGCGCGGCGAAAACGCCGGCGCGAAGGTTGCGCATTACAACGTCGTGACCGCGCTGAAGCGGCTCGGCGATTGGAGTGGCGGCGAACAGCATTTCGAGAGCGCCTGCGCCCCGGCTTGCGCTGTGATTGTGCAAGAGACCCGCGGCGGCCGGGTCATCGCCGCTCAGGGCGCAACGCTCTCCGGCGCTTTAACCGCGCCGGGCGAACGCGCCAGCATTGAAAGCGGCGGCGCGAAATTAAGGTAGTCCAGCGCCGTCAGCCCATAAGCCCAGGCAGCCGCGCGGGTATTGATCGCCTGCGCATCTTCGACCGCCTTGGGGGTTTCGCCGTGCGCCACCAGCTTCAGCCAGCGCCGCGGCGCCTGCTGGAAAAGCTCGCCCTCAATGATGAGGCCGCCGCTGGCGCGCATCGAAACCTTCGCGCTCGGAGTCCCGGCGATCGCCGGCGCCGCGGCGACATCAATAGGCTTCAGAAACGCAAAAGCCTGGCCCGCCGCATTGAGCCCGTCCGGCGTGAGCACGAGATATCGGTCAAACGGCGCCTCCAGTCTGAAATCGGCGCCCCCCTCGGCGCGAACAAGAACGTAGGCCGGCCCGTCGGCCGGCTGCACCGCGACGCGCTCAATGCGCGCGGGATCGATCGTCAATGGCGTCAGATCCAGCCATTGGGCAGGATCCTTCAGCGGCGGCAGATCACCCTTCAGCGCCCAGGCCTGCGCGCCATCGTTCTGGCGCATGTAAAGGCCCGACGGCGTTATCCCGAGCAGCAAATTGGCCAGCAGCGCGCCTTGCCCATTCTGAACCTGAACCAGGACGCCGTCTCCGCCCTTGGCGGGATCGCCAAGACCGAGGCGATCGAATTTGGCGGGATCGCGCGTCATCGGCCGCACGTATGAAAGGCTGGCCAACCCCTCGGTGAACTGCGCAAGCCGCTCGCGCGCAACTGGATAATCACCCCGATCAGGCAACGCCCAGCCGCGCTGCGTGCGTGCAATACGATACGTGGCGTCTTTCGTGGCGATGGTAATGGCCTCGGCGCCGCCGGCTGCATTCGCGAAATTCGGCAGCACTGGCCCTGCGGCCTCCGGCGGCTTTAGCCGCGCCGCATCAAACTCGATCACCGCCGCCGAAATAACGGTCAAGGCGGCGGCGGCGGCGAGCGCCAGCGTAGCGATACGGCGGCGCTCCAGGGCAAGCGGCGCGCTCACGACCATCCCTCCGCGCGCACACGTCTGCGCCAGAATACAAAAACGCCGGCCGCCGCCACCAGCAGCGGCGCCAGCCACACATTCACAAACACCAGCCAGCCCTGAAGCGTTTCGACTCCGCGGCGAAAATCGCGTTCGCTCGCGCGCAGTTCATTGCGCAGGCCCAGCATGCGGGCGCGAAACCGATCCGCCTCAGCGCGCTCGGCGCCCGTACGCTCAGCGCCCAGCGCACCGGCAAATGCGCCGTTGCCCGCGCGCTGCAGATTCGCCAGACGCGACTCTGTATCGTCGATCTCCTTGCGCAGGCGGGCTTGCGCGCCCGCCATACGCGCCCCGGCCTCGCTGCGCATGCGCTCGATCATCACGAGGGGCCGCGCGGAAGGCGCGCGCGAGCGCAGGGAAACAAGCGCATCGTCGCCGCTCAACAGATCGATGGCGTTCAGCGCGAACGCGCCGTTATCAGCAAACGGCGCGCGCGCTTCGGAAACGTAGAACGCATCGTTCAGGAAGTCGGCGTCCGCGACGATGACGATCTCCGCCGGACGCAATGATTTCGCCAGATGGGTGGCCGCGCCGATGCCCAGCGGGGGCGCGGCGCCAAACGCGCTTGGCGCAATTCCGGAAACGCGCAGAGCAATGGTCTCGGCGCGGCCTGACGGGCGAAACGAGCGCGCTACATCTTGCGGGGAAGGACGCGCCAGAGCGGCTTCGGCTGAAAACCGCATCGTCTGCCGTGACGTGGAGACAAGCGGCGTCGTGGTCAGGCCGGGCACCGCCGCCACCGTCAGCGCGCCCGGTGCGGCGAAATTGATCTGGCGAGACAAAGCCGCGGTAATGAGATCGTCGCGCGCCATCTGCGCCGCCGGGGTTTTGAAATAAAGCGGCTGCGGCGCCTCGCCCGCCCTGCCGAGCGCGTCGGCCGTGCGAACCGAGAGCGCGTTCTGGCCGTCTGCCAGAACGTCGGCGGAAACCGAAACGCCCCACGCCGCAAGCAGCCTGCTCAGATCGCTCCGCGGCTCGACAACCGGCGCCGGGCCGAAAGGCGAGGCCAACCCTTCATCCCACGTCACCGCCGCCGGATCGACCGCAATGAACGCCCTGCCCTTGCGCATCAAGAATTGGTCGACGGCGTAAAGCTGCGCCTCGCTGAGCGGCCAGGGCTGCAGGATCGCCAGCATCGTCGCCGAATCCGGAATCGCGGTGAAGTCACGCGGCAAAATCTGCAAGGGCGCGCCCCGCGCAAGCTCGGTGAAGAACAACGGCGCACGCTCTCCGCCGCCAAGCGGCAGCGTAGAGATGATCGCGATCTCCGAACGGGTCGGCGATTCCAATTGCGCGATAAGTCTGGTGATATCGTATTCCAAAAACGGTTCGCGGGCCGGCGAAAATGCCGGTATCGCCGCGTGTTCGTCAGCGGCGTTTGCGCCGGCCAGACCGAAATAAAGCGTTTCCCCCCCGGTCTCCGCCGGAACCATTCCGGCCGCGCTCGCTGCGTCTTCTTCCTCAGTGAACCGCGCCGGCGCGACCTCGTGGATGCGAATTTGTCCGTTGGCGCGGCCGGCGTAGGATTGCAGCATTTCGCGCACGCGCGCTGCATAAGCCGCGATCGCCGGATAGCGCGCGCCGACCTCCGCGGAATAGTAGAACGTGAGATCGACAGGCTCTTTGAGATCGCCGAGCACGCGCCGGGTTCCGTCGCTCAGCGTGTAAAGGCGGCCAGCCGTAAGATCGAGGCGCGCGCCACGCAGAACCACGCCGGCCAGCGCATTGGCGGCGAGAAAGGCCGCGCAGAGCACGCCAGCCATGAACCAGGCGAAGCCGCGGCGCGTCATTCTAGCCCTCCCGCCGCGCTTCGACCGCGAGCGCGGTGAATGACAGGAACATCGCGATCAGCGTGAGGAAGTAAAACAGCGAACGGATTTCGACAACGCCGCGCGCCGCGCCCTCAAAATGGTTCAGCGCCGAAAGATCGGCAATCATGGAGGCTGTCTGCGCCCCGGCCCAACCGTTGACGAAGTTCAGGACCAGCGGCGTTCCCGCGGCGGTGAACACGAAGGCGACTGCGACGGCAAGCACAAGCGCAACGACCTGCGAAGCGCTCACGGCCGACATCGCCGAGCCGATCGCCAGATAGCCGCCGGCCATGAGCAGGCTGACAAAATAACCCGCGGCGATGGCTGCATTGTCCGGGTGGCCAAGAATGTTGACAGTGATCCAGAGCGGAAACGTCAGGGCCAGCGCCAACGCTGCGACCGCCCAGGCGGCGAGGAATTTTCCAGCAACGAGCGCCCATGTCGGCATTGGCAAGGTGAGAAGCGTTTCGAGCGCGCCCGAACGCGCCTCCTCCGCCCAGAGGCGCATCGCGATGGCGGGCATGAAGATCATGAACAGCCATGGATGAAACGCGAAAAACGCTGACAGATCGGCCCGGCCCAGTTCGAAAAACCGGCCGGCCTGGAACGTAAACATGCCAAGCGCGGCAACCAGCACCGCAACAAACACGTAAGCCGTCGGCGTCGTCGCGTAGGCCAGCATTTCTCGCCTGAAAACGGCGCGGACTTGTTTCATGCCGCTTCGCCCTTGGTAAGCGCGCGAAACGCGCCTTCCAGGCCGTCCGGGTAGCGGTTCGCCAACGCCTCCGGCGTATCGTCGGCAACGACGCGGCCACGATCGATCAGGATGGCGCGCGTGCAGATCGCGCTGACCTCCTCAAGGCTGTGCGTGGAAATCAGGATCGCGCGCTCGCGGGCCAACTCGCCAATCAGCACGCGTACGGCCTGCCGCTGGTTCGGATCGAGTCCGTCGGTCGGTTCATCCAGCACCAGCAGCATGGGATCGTGAACAAGCGCCGCAGCGAGGCCCACGCGGCGGCGAAAGCCTTTCGATAACGTATCGATCGGCTTGGTCAGCGCGGCGCCGATATTGGCCGCCTGCGCCGCGCGCATGACCGGCCCGCGCACATTCTTCGGCTCCACGCCGCGCGCTTCGGCCACGAAGCGCAAGAACGCCAGCGGCGTCATCTCCTCGTAAAGCGGATTGCCTTCCGGCAGATAGCCGATCCGCGCCGCGGCGCGGACGCGATCACGCGCGACATCAATGCCGAAGACTTTCACGCTTCCTTCGTCCGGCTCGAAGTAACCGGCGATCATGCGCATCGTCGTGGTCTTGCCGGCGCCATTCGGACCGAGCAGTCCGACCACTTCGCCGGCATCGACATCGAAGCTTATCGCATCGACGGCGATCCGGCGGCCGAACCGCTTCCGCAAGCCTTCAACCTGCAAGATCATGGAGGCGACCTATTGCGCGAAAACGCGAGGCCGGATGTCCTACGCCGCTCCGCCGGCGAATTGAAGCAGGACGCGCGCCGCAGCAGGCGGCGGTGCGGTGCGTCTCGTTTTTGCGGATGAGCGCCGGTCGGCGGCTTGTCACCAGGGACCCCAGGGGGCTGGGGGGGCTGATGGAATCTGGGGCGACTGTGACATCGTCCGACGACCGGCAACATCAAATTCGACCGGGAACAAGGCGGACGCAAGCCCTAATTACGATCTAAATGCAGCGAACCATTACAAATCATCCACAGCTTTCGCTGATGAACAAAGCAAGGTACGCTTTGAAGAATGATGTCCACAGCCGAGGTCTTCATTTGAGATGAAGGCGAACGTCTTCTTCGACCGCGCGGAACTGAACCGAATTCTTGGCCTATACGGGCGCATGGTCAGCGCGGGCGAGTGGCGGGACTACGCGGTCGATGCGCTGGAGGACCGCGCGGTGTTTTCAATCTATCGGCGCAGCAGCGAGTCTCCGCTCTTCCAGGTCGTAAAACGGCCGAAGGAATTGCGCCGCCAGGGCGTCTATTCGGTCATCGCCAGCTCCGGCGCCGTGCTTCGGTGCGGACACGATCTTGACAGAGTGCTCACGGCGCTGGAGCCGCGCCGTCTGCGGCTGATCGGCGCCGACTGGTCCTTCAGCCAAGCCTGAAACGAAAACGCCCCGGACTGTGCCGGGGCGTTTCGTTCGTGCTTGGCGAAAGGCTTAGTTCCGGCTGCCGCCAAACAGGCGCAGCAGCATCAGGAACAGGTTGATGAAGTCCAGATACAGGCTGAGCGCGCCGTAGCTGGTGGCTACCGCCAGCGAGCGGGCGTCGCCCTGAAGCTGGTAGTACTGGAACTTAAGGCGCTGGGTGTCATACGCCGTGAGGCCGGCGAATATGCCCACGCCAATGATCGAGATCGCAAAGCTGAGCGCCGCCGAATGCGTGAACATATTGATCAGGCTGGCGATGATCAGACCGAACAGGCCCATGATCAGGAATGAGCCGAACCCGGTCAGGTCCTTCTTCGTCGTATAGCCCCAGAGCGACAACGCCCCGAACGCGCCGGCGGTGGTGAAGAACGCCTTTGCGACATCCATCATGCCTTCGGAGCTGCGCGTGTAGCTCATCAGGATGCCGCCGAGGCTTACGCCTATCAACGAAACCACTGACCAATAGATCGCGCCCGCGGCCGTCGGCGAGGGATTGCGCATCGCAAAGCCGGAAATCAGCAGGATCGCGATCGGGCCGAACATAACCACGTAACGTAGCGGCGTGCCGAAAACGACGTTGAAGAGCGGCTCATAGCTTATGACGGCGTAAGCCAGCGCGCCCGAAAGCGCCAAGCCGATGGCCATCTTATTGAACACGCCCAGCATGAAGGCGCGCAGACCAGCATCGACGGCCATGTCGGCGCGGCCAGCCGGAATGGACTGGGCCTGCCGCAAATAGTCGTTCATTTGAACCTCCGTGGCTTGCCGGGATAAGGGCCGGAAGCACACGCGAAATATGGGCTGTTGGCGGTTTTGGCGCAAGTCAGGCGGCGTGACGGCGAGCCTGCTTTAGGCGCCATCCAGTTTCGCCAAACCTGTCGGAAGAGTATAGGTTTTCCTTAAGTTCTGGCGATTCGGAGGCCGGGTGGCTGATCCCGAGGATCCTAAACCGCCCGATGAGGGGGGCGATCAAGGCGCTGAATCGAAAGCGGAAATCTCCGGTTTCGATGCCTCATCCGGGTCGGACGAGCCCACGGCCGGCGTGCCCGCCGCGCCGGAGGACGAGCATGTTCTTGAAGCAAAGTCGGGCCTAGAAGCCCCTTACGATCAGGTCGATCTCGGGCACACACAAAATCGCGAACAAATCGAAGGCGGGCTAGAGCCTGCAGAGCCAGTCGTGGCGGCGGAAGAACCCGAGCTTGAGCAGGAGCCGGCAATCTCGGCGATCGAGGCGCCGCCTTCCGCCGAGCCCCTCCCGGATACGCCCTCCCCGATGGCTGTCTCAGAGCTGGTCCCCGACCTAACCTCGGACGGCCAAGAGGCGACAGAGGCCGCCGCGCTGGAGCCGGACGACAATATCGCCGACGCGCCGGCGCTCGCCGAACATGAGCCGGAGGCTGACGCCGCCGAAACGCCGGCGCTCGTATCCGTCCCCGACGCGCCTGAGCCAGATGTGGCTGTTGAGCCGGTCGAGAGCGAACAAGAGTCGCTGCTTGCCGCTTTTGCGGAGTCTCCGGAAGCTGCTGCTGTCGAAGATACTTTGGAGCCGGAAGAAGCGCCGTCAGTGCCCGCCGCCCCGGAAGCGTCGCCGGTAACGATCGCCCCTGAAATCGAAACGCCCGCCACAGACGCAGCCGAGCCGGATGTTGCCGCGCCGACCGAGGACGTGGAACCGGCGATCGCCGCCCTCGATGAAGCGCCAGAGGCGGCTGAAGCCGCAACGCCGGCCCATGATGCGGTCGAGCCGGTAGCGGCGGCGCACACCGAGCAAGATGCGCCGGCCATCGCCGCCTTCGACCACACGCCAGAGACGCCTGAAATCGCAGCGCCGGCCCACGACGCTGTCGAGCCCGTAGCGGCGGCGCACACCGAGGAAGATGCGCCGGCCATCGCCGCCCGCGCCGACACGCCGGAGGCGGCTGAACCTGAAATCGCAACGTCCGCCCACGACGCGTTAGACGCGTCGG
>DASZPV010000063.1:0-24705 GCA_035549875.1 Caulobacterales bacterium | reverse complement strand
GCCGACCAAATCGGCCGCCGCGCGCGCCGGCGTGCCGGCGACAAAATGCTCAAGCAGCCGCGCCGACGATTTTTCACCCAGTTTGGAGCGCTTTAAACGCATCTCTGTCCTTAAAAGCGACCCCGCTCCTAGGACAGCCCCTCGATTTTTTTTTTGTCCCGCAAAAATCCCGCACCAGCACACGCGACACTGCACAATGCTTTGAAATTACACACTTTTGTGTGCGAGAGCGTGCGGGATAAAGCCAAGCAAAATTCCGTAAAAAAGACTAATAAATTCAAAATGTTATGAGGCGACAATGGGCATGATAGCTAGGGATTCATAACCCCAAGGTCGAGAGTTCAATTCTCTCCCCACCACCATGTTTAGAACGACCCGCGCAACGTGACGCCGACGGTGCGCGGATCGCCGAGCGTGCCGACGACCAGGCCCGATCCGCCCGATTGCGCTGCGAGGAGTT
The DNA here is from genome assembly GCA_035549875.1 of Caulobacterales bacterium. GTDB lineage: Bacteria > Pseudomonadota > Alphaproteobacteria > Caulobacterales > Aquidulcibacteraceae > JAKFWI01. Next base: position 24,245 of record DASZPV010000063.1, on the reverse strand, counting down.
CGTAGTACTCCGTGTCCGTGAGGTTGTGGCCCCACAAGTAGAGGTCCCAGCCATTGGCGCCCTTGAACCCAACGCGGGCGTTCAGCAGCGAATAGCCCTTGATGTCGAGGAATTTCGACGCCGACGGATCGGAGTTGAATTTCGAGCGGGAGCTGACATCGGCGCCGATGAAGAAATCGCCGTCGCGGCCCCAGAACTTGCTCGGGATTGTGTATTCGCCGCCCACTGAACCTGCCCATTTCGACACGCCCGGCAGACGCGCGCCGGAGATGTCTTTAAAAGGCGCCGTGATCGTGCCCGCGCCAGCGGGGTTAGGAATCGGCCGGCCGGTCTCTTCGATCGGCAGCGGCGCGTTGGGGAAGCTTACGTAATAGGCGTCCGTATAGGCCCCGCTGCCGTGAAGCTCGAACCGTTCGGACAGGCGGAGCGATGCGTCGAATTCGGCGCCGCGCACGCGGACCTTGTCGGCATTGGCCAGGTAGCCGCGAAGCGTGTTGACGACGTTCGCAACCACGTTCGTCTGATAATTTTTGACCTCAGTATCAAACGCCGCAAGGTTGAACGTGGCGCCAGCAAAGGGCCGGGTCTTGACGCCCACTTCGTAATTGGTGACGTCTTCCGGCTTGATGACAATCGGCGTTGTCGTCGTGGGTACGCCCGCAACGTTCAGGCCGGCCGGCTTGTAGCCTTTTGCATACGTTGCATAGACGTTGACGTTCTTCAGCAAATCATAGGCGACGGTCAACTGGCCGGACAGATTGGTCTCGTCCACTGACGCCTTGTAGGCGATAGGCGCAAGAATGGAATTCTGCGCCGCCTTATAGGCGGCCGCGTTCGGCGCGCCGGTTGGAATTTGGCCGCCGAAGACAGGCTGGTTAAAATCGGTGGCCTTCTTGTCGTAATTGTAGCGAAGGCCCGGAATAACGCGCAGCTTGTCCGTGACCTTCCATTCGACGTTGCCAAACACCGCCGCGCTCCTGCTTTGGGTGTAGACGTCCTGCAATTGCGTCAGACCATCCAGCAAGGATGGAACGAATGCGGCGACGGCGCCTGTGACGGTGGTTCCGTCGCTGCCGGTGTACACGTTCGACGCGCGCGGATCGATCAGCCAACGCGCCGCAGCCGAGCCTTGCGACTGGATGTTGTGCGTCTCGACCGTCTGATAAATGTAGAACGCGCCGGCGACGAATTTCAGATTGTCGGAGATGTCGCCCGCGTACCGGAATTCCTGTGTCACTTGCTCCTGGGTCGAGCGGTTAGCCGATTGCGTGGTGATCGGCAGGCCGATGAAATCGCGGTCGTTGGAAGGATACCACTCCCATTTGCGGTGCGCCGTGATCGAGGTCAGCGTGCCTGGGCCGGTATTCCAATTGAAGGTGAGCGCCTCGCCGTCGATGTCCTGATAGGAACGATGCGGCACGTCCGCGTCCGACACGCGAACGAAAGGATTGAACTCGGCATAGACGCCGCTTGGCCCGGCCGGAATACCGTTCACCGTTGGGCTGGTGACCGTTGTGCTGTAAACCACGGGTTGGGCGACCGTGTAGTTCACACCGGGCTGAGTGGCGTTGATCGAATCGATAATGCCGAAGAATTGCCGGTTCGCCGTGCGGTAAGTCGGCACGACGCGCACCGGAACCTGCGCATAGCCCTCGGGCCGCTGGCGCGTGTAATCGCCGGCGAGAATGACTTCCAGATCGGGGGTGGCGTTCCACAGCAGCGAACCGCGCAGGCCCAGATTGTTCAGGTCGTTCAAATCGTCTTTCGCATTATTCTTGCCGACGTTCTTCAACACGCCGTCACGCTGCGTACCGGAGAAGGAAAGACGCCCGGCGACCTTGTCGCCAATCAGCGGGCCGGTGATCGACGCCTTGGTCTGAATATAGCCCCAGTCGCCGTAAGAGATCTCGATGTCTGTCGAGGGCGTGAAGCTTGGCTTCTTTGTCGTGATGTTGATCGCGCCGGCGGTGGTGTTCTTGCCGTAGAGCGTGCCTTGCGGGCCGCGCAAAACCTCGATGCGCTCGACATCGATGAAATCCAGCGTGGCTTGCGCGGCGCGAGGCCAGAATACGCCATCGACATAGAGACCGACGCCGATATCGACGCCGTCATTGGTCAGGCCGAACGTTGTGCCGAGGCCGCGGACGTTAATCGCCGTGTTGCGCGGGTTCGATGAGAAAATCTGAAGTGTCGGAACCAGTTCTTTCAGCTTCAGCACGTTGGCCGTGCCGCTGTCAGCGAGCAGCGCGCCGCCGATCACCGAGACCGGGATCGGCACATCCTGAAGGTTTTCGGATACACGGCGCGCCGTGACGATGACATCGTCCGAAGATTGCGCGGCGCGCGCCGGCGCCGGCTTGGGCTGCTCCTGCCCCAGCGCCAGCGACGGCGCCACCGTCAGGATAGCGGCGGTCAGGCTCAGTTTCGCCCAGCTGCGACGCGGGTTTGCGACGCCGCGGTCGGCCTGTGTTTTTATGTTCCGCATGTAAAATCCCCGGCAAAATAACTCGGCGCCAAATCCCATCGGCCGCCAAACAGCCTGCTAAAAATGGCTTTAATCCCTAGTGAGTCAATAGTGATACTAGGCAACCAAAGCGCAATTCTTCTATTCTGTCCGTTCAGGAGTGCTGTTCCGTCGGCTCTAATGCTCTGGATATCCCCTCGCCTTCCGGAACGCCGAGAGTCCAATATCCTCTCCCCCACCACCGCTCAGATGTGTATCTTGCGCCTGAAAAAACGGGGGAAGCGGTGAAGACTTCGGCATGGCTTTCGGCATTTTTTCTGGCTGTCGCCGCGACCGTCAGCCTTGGCGCGGCGCAGGAACGGCCGGATGCGATGATCTCGCCCGAGACGGCCGCCGACCGCCGGGTGACGTTCCGAATCAAGGCGCCCAAGGCCAGCGAAGCCTTTCTCTCGGCCAATGTCAGCGCTCCGGCGCTGCGGCCGGCCGGATCGACGAAGGCCGAAGGCTCTCCCGGCACGTGGAACATGCCGATGCAGAAAGGCGCGGACGGCGTCTGGTCGCTGACGCTCGGCCCGCTGGCGCCGGACGTCTACCGCTACGCGTTCGAGGTCGATGGCGTGCGCATGCTGGACCTTGCCAACCGCAACATCAGCGCCGGCGGCTCGGTGGCCTGGAGCTTTCTCGAAGTCCCCGGCGATCCGCCGCGCTATGACGAAGTGCGCGACGTGCCCCACGGCGCGGTGCAGCTCCGCACCTATCGCGTGTCCGGAACGAACAAGCTGCATAACGTGGCGATCTACACGCCGCCCGATTACGACCGCGATACGCGCAAGAAATTTCCGGTGCTCTACCTGTTTCATGGCGGCGGCGACGCGGAGGAAGGCTGGACGCGCCTCGGCCGCGTGCCGGCGATCGAGGAAAACCTGCTCGCCGCCGGCAAGGCTGTCCCGATGATCGTCGTCATGCCGAACGGCGACGACAATGGCGATGCGACGCGGCCCGAAGCGGTCGCTGCGTTCAACCGCGAAATACTCGACGACGTGATGCCGCTGGTCGAAAAGAATTATCGGGTGCAGGCCAACCGCGAAGGCCGCGCCATAGCGGGGCGCGCGAACGGGGCCACGCAAGCGTTCACGCTCGGCCTGCAGAACCTGGACAAATTCGCCTGGGTGGCGGCGATCAGCGCCGGCGCGCCGATCTCTTCGCCGACCTACGATCTGAACAAGCATATCCCCGGCCTGTTGACCGACCCGGCGGCGGTCAACCGCAAACTGCGCCTGCTGTTCATCAGCGTCGGCACGGAAGATACGCGCTATCAATCGGCGATGCGGCTGGACAAGCTTTTGACCGCGGGCGGAATCAAGCACGAGTTCCACACCACGCCGGGCGAACATGAATGGAGAGCATGGCGCCCCATGCTGGCGCTGCTGATGCCGAAACTGTTCCAGCCTGCGCAAAAATAATCCGCCTGATCCGCATCGCGTCCGTAAGCTTTCCTTCTCCCGCGTGCGGGAGCGGATCGCGCCCAGGCGCGAGACGGATGAGGGCCCGTTCTGCTGACGTTGAGTTCTGCGCCAACGCCCTCACCCCTGCCCCTCTCCCGCACGCGGGAGAGGGAACGCCAATAGCCACGTTTCGCTCCGCGTTTGGAAAAGTTCACTCCCAGATGGGAGGTCGGGGCGCGAACAGCGCGCCGAGATTCTTTTTTTGCGGGCGCTGCTTGCGCAGCGCCTGCGCGGGTGCTCGCGCCCCGTCTTGCGATCGTTCTTCCCGGTCAGGGACCGCGGAGTTGTACTTGGCCCAGCGGCTCGCATCCCGAGTGGAAATCCGGGAGCTTAGCTCCTTGCCCAGTTTCCGGTGCATGCGCGAAGCTTCCGACAGCTCCGGACCCTTCGGTTTCAACTACCCCGAAGGCAGAAATCCGCACCGATCGCCGCCCTGACATTTCGATGCGTTCGGAGCGCTCCGAAACCCTCCCGTGTCAGGACGAGGCGATTATGCGGGAGAATTTTCGGGGTGGGATAAGTATTTTGCGCGGGTTTGTTTCCCTGCGCTTTTCCCTTCTCTCACCGCAGGAAAACAAACCCGCTCGCCCCCGGTTTCGCGCAGCGAAGACCTGGGTCCATAATCACAGGCGTTGGCGATTATTCTGCAAGGGCTGGGATTATGGGCCCCGGTAGTTCTGATAAGTGCGGCCGTCTAATCGGCGACCGTCCCGCGCATTCATCGGCCCTCCCCTCGCAGGAAGGGTTGCGCTATCTTGCCCGCATGCGCCTTTCCCTGCCCCGCACCCGCGTCCGCCTGCGCGATATCGCGCCGAAGGGGCTTTATTGGCGCTCGCTGCTGATCATCGTGCTGCCCGTGGCGTTGATGCAGATGATCCTGACCTGGGTGTTCCTGGACGATCACTGGCGCGCCACATCCAAGCGCATGAGCCTGTCGATCGCCGCCGACGTGCGCCTGCTGATCGAACTTTACGAGCGCAACCCGACGCCGGCGAATTTCGCCGAAATCCAGCGCTGGGCGAAAGACCCGTTGCAGATGGATCTGACGCTCGACGCCGATGGGCCGCTCTCGCGCCGGCGCTGCTTTCCGCTTTCGCTGGTGGTGGATCGCTACATGATCGAATCGCTGCAGGAGGGGCTTAACCGCAACGTCTTCTATGACGCTTCGTGCAATGGGCCGCAGGTCGAAATCCGCATGCCGATCGATCAGGGCGTGCTGGTAGTGAAAACCAACCGCGACCGCGTGCAGGCGCGGTCGGGGCCGTTCTTCGTCATGTGGATCATCGGCGCCACCGCGCTGCTGCTGACGGTGTCGATCGCGTTCGTGCGCAATCAGGTGCGCCCGATCGAGGATTTGGCCGCCGCGATGGAGCGCTTTGGCGAGGGGCTTTCCTACAAGGGTTTTCGCATACGCGGCGCGCGCGAAGTGCGCGGAGCGGCGCGCAGTTTCAACGCCATGGCCGAGCGGATCACCCGGTTCATCGATCAGCGCGCGCAATTGCTCGCCGGCGTCAGCCACGATCTGCGCACGCCGATCACGCGGCTGAAACTGCAATTTGCCATGATGACGCAAACGCCCGAACTGAAAGCGGCGCGCGAAGACCTCGCCGACATGGAGCGCACGATCGACGAATATCTCGCCTTCGTCGGCGGCCAGAGCGCCGAGGCGCCGAGCCTCGTCAATGTCGCGGCGCTGGTGCATGAAACCGCCGCCCCCGCTGCGCGCGGCGGCGCCCGGATCGAGTTCGACCTCGACGAAAAGCTTTTGGTGTCGGCGCGCCCGCAATCGCTCAAGCGCTGCCTGGCCAATCTGATCGACAACGCCGCAGCCCATGGCGAACGCGTGCTGGTGACGGCGCAGCGCCAGGGCAATGGCGTCGAGATCGCGGTCGAGGACGACGGCCCCGGCATCGCGCCGGATTTATACGAAGACGCGTTCCGCCCGTTTTCGCGGCTCGACGAAACCCGCACGCGCAATTCCAAGGGCGTGGGCCTGGGCCTTGCCATCGCGCGCGACGTGGCGCGCAATCATGGCGGCGATGTGGAGCTTGGCGTCAGTGCGCTGGGCGGTCTGCGGGCGTGTCTTCGTCTGCCGGCGGAGCCTCAGCGGAGCGCGCCCGCGCCTGTCCCGGTCTGAACACGCGCCCGACGGAGTCGAAGAAACTCTCCGCGCGCCGCAGGCCCTTGTCGAGCGCGGCCATGGTCTTTGCGAAATCGCCGGCCTCGTCGGCATGCCACGCCGCGCGCGTCTGGATCAGCACCAGCGCCAAAGCCTGCACGCGCGCCGGATCGGCATTTTCCGCCGCCAGCGCCAGCAGCCAGCGCGCGCTTTTGCCGGCGCGGGCGAAACTCGCTGCGCGGGCGAGCGGATCGCGCTCCATCGCTTTATCCAAAGCCAGCACGCCGGCGCGTTCTTCCTCCATCGCCTCGAACCGGCGCATCGCGGCGTCGAACACGCGATCGCGCGCGAGCGCGCTGGCCTGCGGCGCTTCGGCGCCTTCGGCGGCCTTGCGGTCGAAATAATCGTCGATCGCTTCAAACGCATCCGCCGGCGTCAGCGGGTAGAAATCCACGGCGGCGCGGCCGGCCTGCGCGGCGATGTCGAACAGGGTGACGCCCTGCCAGCCCCGATCGGCGGCCAGCGCCAGGCAGGATTCGGCGAACAGGGCGCGCTCTTCGGTCATGACGAAAATATAAGGCGCCAAACGCCCCGCGCCGAGCCCTGAGCTGCGCCTGTTAGCACTTTAGCAACCGTATCAGCCCGCAATTGCGCCCGAAGAGGTGCGCAATGAGCAAGCATTTGATGCGTGGACTGGTTTTCGCCGCCGCGCTTTTGGCCGCCCCGAGCCTGTCCTGGGCCGCTTCCTGCCAGGACGAATATCTCAAGGGCGCCGCGCCAAAGCCCGCGTTCAGCCTTTCGCTCGGGACCACGCGCGAGCTTTGCTATGACGCTTTCGCGGTGCTGCATTCCGGCGCCACGCGCACGCCGCTTTATTCCGCCGAACATTTGACCGGCGCCAATGTCCGCGCTGCGCGCCTTGTCGAGCGTGCAGATCGGTTCCACGAAGAAGCCGCCCTGCCCGACTCCGAGCGATCGAGCACGAAGGATTATGTCCGCTCCGGCTACGACCGCGGCCACATGGCGCCCAGCGGCGATATGCCGAACGCGGAAGCCCAGCGCGAAAGCTTCACCCTCGCCAACATGGCGCCCCAGGCGCCGGCGCTGAATCGCGGCCTGTGGGAAGAAATCGAAGAAACCGCGCGCGGCATGGCCGAGCGCGACGGCGACGTCTACGTCGTCACTGGCCCGCTGTTTGCGACCAACAACAAGACGCTGAACGGGCGCGTGGCGATCCCGTCCGGCTTCTTCAAGGCGATCTACAGCGACCGCACCCACCAGGCCGCGGCCTATGTGGTGATGAACGTCGCCAACGCGCAGCCGCAAGTGGTCTCGATCGCCAAGCTGCGCGAACTTTCCGGCTTCGACGTATTCCCGACGCTGCCGCTGAACATAAAGACGCAACCGGCCAATCTGCCGAACCCACGCCGCACGCGGGTCGCCAGCGCAGGCGATGGCCTGCGGGAGTAGGTTCGACATCACGCGGCCACGCATGTCGTCGGGTGCGTCCTTGTATTCTTGCCGATGCAGAATCGGGCGGCCTTGAGGCCGACGTCCGATTGGCATAATATGCCATATCGTTCGGGACCTCTCCATGGCTACGCGAAACGTTGTTCTTACGGACCGCCAGGATGAATTGATCGACACGCTGGTCGAGGGCGGGCGCTATCAGAACGCCAGCGAAGTTTTGCGCGAAGGCTTGCGCCTGCTGGAGCAGCGCGAAGCCGAAGATGCGGCCAAACTTACAGCGCTGCGCAAGGCCGCCGAGGATGGGATGGCCAGCATTGAGGCCGGACGATTTCGCCGGTTTGACGACCCGGCCGATCTGGATCGGCATTTACGGGCGCTCGCCAAGCGCGCGATCAACGCCGCCAAGCGCGATTAGGCATGCCCAAGAAGGCATGGATCGTCGACCTAACCGATCTCGCAGAAAAGGATTTCGCAGACATCCTGAATTGGACAGCGGAAAATTTCGGCGCCAGGCAGGCAGGCGTTTACGCCGGACTTTTGCGGGCCGCGGTGAAGGCTCTGGCGAGCGATCCCTTTACGCGACCGAGCCGTAAGCGCGATGAAATCGGAAAAGGGTCTCGAACATTGCACGTCGCTCGCCCGGGCCGGCATATGCTTGTCTATCGCCTAACGGCAGAGGACACCGTGCTCGTTCTGCGCATCCTGCACGACAGCATGGAATTATCCCGGCATTTGCCACCTGAAGAAGACGGCTAAGTCTCTTCCCGCACGCTGCCCGCGCGCCGCGCGCCGGCGCCGTCGAGTTCTTTGCCCAGTTCGCGCGAGCGGTGGGTTGCGGCTTGCACGGCGCGGCGGAGCAGGAGCGCGAGGCCATCGGGCGTTTGCAGCACGTCGAGCGCGGCTTCCGTTGTGCCGCCGGGCGAGGTGACTTGCTTGCGCAACGTCGCCGCGTCCGCGCCGGTTTCCAGCATCAGCGCGCCGGCGCCGGCGACGGTGCGCCCCGCCAGGCGCCGCGCGGTTTCGCGGTCGAGGCCCTCGTTCTCGGCGGCGGCGGCGAGCACTTCGGCGAGCAGGAACACGTAAGCCGGCCCCGAACCGGAAACAGCCGTGACAACATCCATCAGCCGCTCGTTCGGGATCGGCTCGACCACGCCGAGCGGTTCGAGCAGCAGGGCGGCGAGTTCCTTATCCGCCGCAGTGGCGCCGGCGCCGGCGACGTAGGCGGTGATCCCCTGCCCGATCTGGCCGGGCGTGTTGGGCATGGCGCGGATAATGCGCTGCGTGCCGAGGATGTCCGTCAGCGCGCCGATGGTGACGCCAGCCATGATCGACAGCACGAGCGTGTTGGGACCGATGAATGGCTTTGCATCCGCCGCGGCGGTTTTGAAAATCTGCGGTTTGACCGCGATGACGACGACATCGGCCGGGCCGGGTTCGGGCGGGTTGAGTTCGGCGCCGGCGGCGGCGAGTTCGGCCTCCAGCACGGGGTCAAAATTAGGCTCGCGCACCGTGAGCGTTAAGCCCCCGCCACGCCGGATCGCCTTGATCCAGCCTCTGATCAGCGCGCCGCCCATCTGGCCGGCGCCGAGAAGGGCGACGGCGGGCGCATCCATTGCCTTCAAGCCTCTCCGATTGTCTCGAACATCGCCGCTTCTATGGCTTGTTCCGGGCGGCTTCCGCAACGCAGGAGGTTGTCGAACGCCGGATAGAACCGATCGGCCGCATCCAGCGTGGCGGCCAGCAGCGCCTGCACCTCGCCCGGCGTCAGTTCGGAACGGCCGACCATCGGGATCGAATGGCGGAACACGATCGAGCCGTCCTCGCTCCACAGGTCGAAATGGCCGAGCCAGAGGTTTTCGTTGATCATCGCGATCAGGCGCGCGGCCTCGGCGATGCGCGAGTCCGGCGCGTTGAGATCGAACGCCACCGTCAGCAGCACAGCCGGCAGTTCCTCACGCCAGCCGAGAAAGCCGGTTACCGAGCACCAGGCCGCCTTGAAGGTAAAGGAAAGATCGCCCCCATCGCTGCGATCGACGGCGAAGCGCGAATCCGTGCCGAGCACCGCTTCGGCCAGATCGATCGGATCCTCGATTGTGATGATCTCGTCTTCGTCGTCGAGGTAAGAAACGTCCATGGCCAGCCCCTCACTGCGGCGCGGCGGGCAAGCCCGGGGTGCGCCTCCATCTGCCCCACCGCCACCAGCTATTGTGAGGTTCGCTCCGAACCGCAACACGCCTTGTGGTCTAACCCAGCCTCAAGCGCGTTTCCCTAATTTTTCCTCAACGGCGGCCAAACGAGCCTTCAAAGTCTCGTTTTCAGCGCGGGTTTCTGCCGCCAACTGCTTGATCGCCTCGAATTCGTCGCGCCCGACCAGGTCCATCTCGGCGACCAGCCTGGCCGCCTGTGCGCGAAACAGGGACTTGGCCTCCTCGGTGAGGCCGGCGGCCATGCCCATCGCCCCGGTCATGGCCTTGGCGAGGTCGTCAAATATAGGAGACTGGGTCTGCATGCTGGTTTCCGCCTTCGGGTCTATCTAGAACACTGCCCATGTTCGCCGCCATACCCTTCCCCCCGATCCACCCCGAACTCTTCACCCTGCCGGGGTTCGACCTGTTCGGACTGCACCTGGGACCGTTCCCGCTGCGCTGGTACGCTTTGGCTTACATTGCCGGGCTGATGCTGGGGTGGCGGTACATGGTCGCCATCGTCAAGAACGAAAAGCTGTGGAATCCCGGCCAGGCGCGCCCGACGCCGCTGCAATGCGACGATTTCCTGTTCTGGGCGACGCTGGGCGTGATCGTCGGCGGCCGGCTCGGCTATGTGTTTTTCTACAATCTGAAAATACTCTGGACCAACCCGTTGGAGACGTTCGCGATCTGGCAGGGCGGCATGAGCTTCCACGGCGGCCTGATCGGCGTGACGCTGGCGATGGTGCTGTTCGCGCGTCAGCACAAGCTGCCGTTCTTCACGCTTTCGGACGTGGTCGCAGCGGTGACGCCGATCGGCCTGTTCTTTGGGCGCATCGCTAATTTCATCAACGGCGAATTATGGGGCCGGCCGACGGAGGCGCCGTGGGGCGTGATCTTTCCGAACGCCGACGGCCTGCCGCGCCATCCGAGCCAGCTCTATGAATGCGCGCTGGAAGGCGTGGTGCTGTTTTCCATCCTGCGCCTGGCCACCTACAATCGGCTGACGCTGAAACGCCCCGGCCTCACCACCGGCATTTTTCTGGTCTGCTACGGCGTGTTTCGTTCCTCGCTCGAAAATGTGCGCCAACCAGATTCGTTCATGCCGAACTTCCCGCTCGGCCTGACCATGGGCATGATCCTGTCGATCCCGATGATCGTGTTCGGCGGCTGGCTGGTTTACACGGCGCTGAAACCGGCCGCGCCGGCGAAGGCGTGAGGGAAGCGCCTCAACGTCGGCCCCGGTTTCGCGCAGCGAAGACCGGGGTCCATAATCCCGACGCTTGTGCATGTTTCCGCAGCGGCTGCGATTGTTCGCGGGAACCGAGCGCTTTGTTATGAACGCGCTCAAGCAAAAGCTTTTGGACATCATCGCGCAGGACGGTCCGCTCACCATCGCGCAATACATGGCGTTCTGCCTGCACGATCCGGCGCATGGCTATTATTCCACGCGCCCCGCGCTCGGCGCCGACGGCGATTTCATCACCGCGCCGGAAACCAGCCAGATGTTCGGCGAATTGATCGGCCTCTGGTGTGCGCAGACGTTTCTGGAACTGGGCGCGCCGCCGCGCTGCAATTTGATCGAGCTTGGTCCGGGCAGCGGCGTGCTGATGGCGGACGCGTGGCGCGCAAGCAGAGCGCTGCCGGCGTTTCGTGATGCGGCGCGGATATATTTTGTGGAGCCGAGCATGCCGCTGCGCGAGGCGCAGGAACAGGCGCTGGCCAAGGTTGGCGCGCAGGCAAGCTGGATCGGCAAACTGGCCGATGCGCCTGCGGCGCCGTCGATCATCATCGCCAACGAATATCTCGATTGCCTGCCGATCCGGCAATTTATCCGCACGGAACGCGACTGGCGCGAACGCCTTGTCGGCGCGCGCGACGGCGATCTGGCCTACGGCTTTGCGCCGGCGCCGGCGAACGGCCTCATCCCCGCCGGCTTGCGGCAAGCGCCGGTTGGCGCGATTGTTGAAACGCGCGATGCGCTGCCGGCTTTCGTTTCAGTCCTTGCAGAAAAATTGAAAGCCGCGCCGGGCCGTGCGCTGCTGATCGATTACGGAACCGCGCAGACGACAGGCGGCGCCACGTTCCAGGCCGTGCGCGCTCACCGCAGCGCCGATCCGCTGGCCGAGCCGGGCGAGGCCGATCTCACCGCTCATGTCGATTTCCAGGAACTGGCGGAAATGGCGCGGCAAGCCGGGCTCGACGTGGCAGGCCCCGCGCCGCAGGGCGGGTTGCTGCGCATGCTGGGAATCGAAACGCGCGCGAAGGCGTTGCGGGCGGCGCAGCCTTCCAAAGCCGATATCGTCGAACGCCAGATGCAGCGGCTGATCGCGCCGGAGCAGATGGGCGGATTGTTTCAGGCGATTTGTCTGTCCTCACCGGAACTAAGCCCGCCAACCGGATTCCCTCTCCCGCGTGCGGGAGAGGGTTAGGGTGAGGGAAAAACAAGAGATGTCGAGCGAGGCTTCCCTCACCCCTGCCCCTCTCCCGCACGCGGGAGAGGGAATTGCGTTCTTGCAATCGCCCGCTCTGATGCTGCCCGGAATCCGCCATGGCTTTTTCGGGCGGCGCGGCGGCGTATCGACGGGGATTTACGCTAGCCTAAACGCCGGCGCGGGCTCGCGCGACGACCCGGCGGCGATTGCGGAAAACCGCGCGCGCATCGCCGGCGCGATGGGCGTGGCGCCCGATCATCTGCTGTCGCTCTACCAGATCCATTCAGCGCGGGCGCTGCGCGTCGATGCAATCTGGAACGAACGACCGGAAGCTGACGCTCAGGTAACGACCGCGCCGGGAATCGCGCTGACCGCGCTCGCCGCCGATTGCGCGCCTGTGTTGCTTGCCGATCCGCAAGCGCGGGTGATCGGCGCGGCGCATGCCGGCTGGAAAGGCGCGCTGGGCGGCGTGCTTGAAGCCGCCGTAGACGAGATGCGGCGCGCCGGGGCGCAGGCTGGACGCATCGTCGCCGCGATTGGCCCGTGCATTCACGCCGAAAGCTACGAGGTCGGCCCGGAATTCCGCGACACGTTCGCGGCTGTCGATGCGTCAAACGCGCTTTTCTTCACGCCCGGCGCCGGCGATCGCCTGCATTTCGACCTGCCTGGCTTTTGCGCCGCGCGTCTACAGCGTCTTGGCCTCGCCGCTGTGGAGGTCATGCCCGCGGATACCTGCGCCCTGGCGGAAGAGTTCTTCTCCAACCGCCGCGCCTTTAAGGCGGGCGAGGACGATTTCGGCCGAAACTGCGCGGCGATAGCACTGGATTGTAAATTGTAACTTTACATGTTATACGCCTCCGGTGGCGATCGGCTCTTTCCGCGACAAACGCCTGCGGCGTCTGTACGAGCGTAACGATCGCCGCGGTCTGCTGGCGGATATGGCTGACCGGCTAGCGCTGATCCTTTCCGCGCTCGATGCCGCTGAAAGCACCGACGACATGGATCAGCCCGCCTTTCGGCTTCACCTTCTTCGAGGTGATCTTGCCGGCTTTTGGGCGGTGACGGTAAGGGCCAATTGGCGAGTCATTTTCAGGTTTGAAGATGGCGTCGCTTCAGATGTGGACTTTTTGGATTATCATTAGAGGCGACAATGGCGATGAAAACGCCCGTGCACCCTGGGCAGTTGGTGAAAGCGAATGTGGAGGCTCTCGGCCTGAGCGTTCCGGCGGCCGCGGCGGCTTTGGGCGTGACGCGTCAGCAGCTTTACAATGTCATGGCTGGCCGGAGCGCGATTTCGCCGGAAATGGCGGTGCGGCTGGAAAAAGCCATGGGCGGATCGGCGGATCACTGGCTGCGGATGCAGAACGCCCACGATTTGTCGCTTATTCGGAGCGAGAAACATTTGCCGATCAGAAGAATCAAGCGGAAAGCCGCGTAAGATGTTCGCTTAACGTTCTTGCCTCAGATCCCCTACGCGGATTCGCGCATTGCAGACTCGCGCTGTCTGTTACAGAAGCGTCGCGAAATCGGGCTTAAGCGGGGCCGGGCCTAATGAAATTGCTGTCTGGCAACGCCAACCGGCCGCTGTCCGAAGCGATCGCGAAATATCTCGGCGTCGAGCTTTGCAAGGCTGAGGTCAAGCGCTTCAAGGACGGCGAGATTTTCGTCACCATTGAGGAGAACGTCCGCGGCGAGGATGTGTTCTTCATCCAGTCGACCTCGGCGCCGGCAAACGATCATTTGATGGAATTGCTGATCGGCATGGACGCGCTGGTGCGCGCTTCGGCCAAACGCATCACGGCGGTGATGCCCTATTTCGGTTATGCGCGGCAGGATCGCAAGGTCGGCGGGCGCACGCCGATCTCGGCCAAGCTAGTGGCGAACCTGATCACCAAGGCCGGCGCCGACCGCGTGCTGACGATGGAATTGCACGCCGGCCAGATCCAGGGCTTCTTCGATCTGCCGACCGATAATCTGTTCGCCACGCAATTGATCGAGCGCGACATCCGCGATCATCTCAAGACCGACGGGCTGATGGTGGTTTCGCCCGACGTCGGCGGCGTGGTGCGCGCCCGCGCGCTGGCTAACCGCCTGAACGCCGATCTGGCGATCGTCGACAAGCGCCGCGAGCGCGCCGGCGAAAGCGAAGTGATGAACATCATCGGCGACGTGAAAGGGCGGCGCTGCGTTTTGTTCGACGACATGATCGACGGCGGCGGCACGATCTGCAACGCCGCTGAGGCGCTGAAGGCCGCCGGCGCGGCGAACGTTTCGGCCTATGCGGTGCACGGCGTTTTATCGAACGGCGCAGTGAAGCGCATCCAGGCCAGCCAGCTCGACGGGCTGATCGTCACCGACTCGATCCAGCCGAACAAGGAAACGCAGGCCGCCCGGAAAATCCGCGTCATCCCCACCGCGCAGCTCATTGGCGAAGCCATCCGGCGAATCGCCAACGAAGAGAGCGTCAGCAAGCTGTTCGATTAATTGCGCTTCAGCACGCCGCGGCGAATACGAATAAAAACGTACACGGCGACAACGAACGCGTAATTGCCCAATTGAGCGGCGACATCCACCGCCTCGCTTCCCGCCAGACCCAGATTGCTGGCGAATTGCGCCATGATGCCAGGCGCCGAGGCGACGATGGCGATCACCGGAGAGACGCCGGCGGCAAATATGAAAAACATCACATCGAGCGACATTTCCTTTGGGCGCACCGGGAAGATCGAGAATATCTCACGCTCAAGCCCATAAAGCCCCTGCCCCTTTATCCCGCCGGGGAACGCCGCGCGCTTGACCTCCCGGCCCAACAAGAGACCGCGCTTGGTCGGAAAACCCGCGATGACAATCGAAACGCCGTATATCGCGATCAGGCCGAGGATCGCGTAAGCGGCAAGCTTCACGAGACGCTTCTCGTCCGCGCCGCCAACCAGGTCGGTGATGAAAGAGATCGAGCCGAATACGAGCGCGGGGATCAGGCTGTCCTTGAAGAAATCGGTGAGTTCGCGGACCGGAAAACGCGCCTGCGCTTCTGCGATCTTCGCGCCCAATCGGTTTCGCGCCTCGGCGGTGAAATGCTCGCTCGTCGCGACCAGTTCGCCGAGCATGCGAAGACGCCGCGCAATGTGCGACTTCGCCAGCCATCGCACGACCGGGCGCATCACGATTGACCCGTAGAACTCGCCCCGACTGATATAGACCAGCAGAAACCAAGCCCGCTTCGAGAACGGCGCGATGATCCGCCAGCGCACTTTGAACAGGCGCAGAAACAGCGCGATTAGCGTATAGGGCAGCAGGATCAGTTCTACGAAAATGCCCAAAATCGCGATGAAATACTGACCCAGAAAGATCAGCGTCGGCATGATGCTGAAGAACGGCAATTGGTATGATTGCCAGACGACGTGCCGGTAATCCTCGAGCAATTCGTCGAGCTTGGTCTCGAACTCGGGTCCACCCATAACCCGTCCCCCCCGCTTCAGCGCCGCTTGGCGCCTGGCTCTTACGCAACGGTCAAGTCAGGACGGTGTCAAGATCGCGCCCCAGGACGGCTAGGCGATCGAAGGCTGATCCCCGAAGGCGCAGCGGGAATTGCCTTCCCCGGCGCCTTCCGGTAGAAGCCCCGCTTTCCAGTTTTACCCCTGGGACGAAACCGGCGCTTCGCCGGTCTCTGGGGCGCGTTTGAGGACTAAAGCCATGGCGGGCATCGTTTTGCAGGTCGAGCAGCGTGAGCGCACCGGAACCGGCGGCGCCCGGGCGGTCCGCAAGGCCGAGAAGCTTCCGGGCATTCTCTATGGCGGCAAGGGCGCGGCCGAGCCGGTCCAGCTTGAGCGCAAGGAGGTCGTCAAGGCCATCCGCGCCGGCAAGTTCATCTCGCACCTCGTGGAGATCAACCAGGGCGGCAAGCGTCAGCCGGTGATCCCGCGCGCGATTCAGTTTCACCCGGTTACCGACGAGCCGATCCACGTCGATCTCTATCGCGTTGACGAAAACACCGTGATCAACGTCGATGTGCCGGTGCACTTCAAGAACCACGAAGCCTCGCCGGGCCTGAAGCGCGGCGGCGTGCTGAACATCGTGGCGCACACCGTTTCAGTGGCGACGCCGGCGACGCGGATTCCGGAAGAATTCGTCATCGACCTCACGGGCCTGGAAATCGGCGCCGTGCTGCACGTTTCGGCGTTGCAAATGCCGGAAGGCGTGCGCCCGCGCGTGAAAGACCGCGACTTCACCATCGCCACGATCGTCGGGCGCCTGGCTGAAGAAGAAGCGCCGAAGGCCGAGGTCGTCGCTGAAGCCGCCGCGCCTGCCGATGCGGCAAAGGCCGGCGACGCCAAGACCGCTCCTGGCGCCAAGGCAGCCCCCGCCGCCAAACCCGCGGACAAGAAGTAGGATTATCCTCCCCCGCTTGCGGGGGAGGTGGACGCGAAGCGGCCGGAGGGGGCGCGTTTGCTCCGCGAAATATCCCCCTCAGCCTCGCTGCCGCTCGACAGATCCCCGCAAGCGGGGAAGCATAAGCCATGCTGCTGATCGTCGGACTCGGTAATCCGGGCGCGCAATATGCGCATAACCGGCACAATTTCGGTTTTCTCGCCGTCAGCGAGATCGCCGCGCGCTGGCGGTTCGGGCCTTGGAAAAAGAAATTCCAGAGCGAAGCCGCCGAAGGCGAGATCGCCGGCGTGCGCGCGCTGATCCTGAAGCCGCAGACCTATTACAACGAGAGCGGCCGCGCCGTTGGCGAAGCGATGCGCTTTTACAAAGCCACGCCGGCCGAGGTTGTGGTGTTCCATGATGAGATCGATCTGGCGCCGGGCCGCTTCCGCATGAAAACGGGCGGCGGCGCGGCGGGCAATAACGGCGTCCGCTCCATCACCGAAGTCATCGGCGCCGATTTTCGCCGTGCGCGCCTCGGCACAGGCCATCCGGGACATAAAGACCTGGTGATGGGGCACGCGCTCAGCAATTTCAGCAAGGCCGAGCTGGAATGGGCTGCGCCCCTGATCGTGGCCTGCGCCGAAGCCGCCGATCTGCTCGCCGCCGGCGAAGACGAGAAATATCAGGGCAAGGTGCTGATGCTCGCCCCCGCCCCAAAAGCCGATCCGCGCAAGAGAATCGAAGAGGAAAGCGACTGATTCTCGGTCCCGGTTTCGCGCAGCGAAGACCGGGACCCATAACCGCCAACGTCAGAGATTTACCTGTAGCGGTCGAGATTATGGGCCCCCGCCTGCGCGGGGGCCGAGACGTTGAGGAAACGGTGACTGGACGAAAACCCCGCAGATCCGCGTATAAAGCGCCATGTTCGGCGGTCTATCCCTCCCCCTTCCGCTTTTGATTGCGAGCTATCTGCCATCGGTCATTTGCGGCGTGCATGCGATCAGGACGGGGCGCAACACGTTCTGGCTCTGGCTGTTCATTATCGGCCCGGGCATCGGGCCGATAATCTACGTCATCGCTGAACTGGTCCCCGAATGGTTCGGCGGGCGCACTGCCAACCGCGTGCGCGCCGGGCTCGACAAGGCGCTCGAGCCCGACCGCGAATATCGTCTCGCCAAGGCCGCGCTGGAAGAAACGCCGACCGCCGGCAATCGCTTGCGGCTCGGTCATGCGGCGATGGCGCTGGAGAAATATGACGAAGCGGAGGCGGCGTTCCGCGAAGCCGCTACCGGCCAGTTCGCCGACGATCCGGCGATGCTGATGGGTCACGCGCAGGCGTTGCTGGAACTGAAGCGCTGGGACGAGGCGCTAGCACGGCTCGAACAATTGCGCGCGCTCGGCGCGCCGGGGCAGACGCCCGCGGCGGCGCTCGCGTTCGGGCGCGCCTATGAAGGGCTCGGGCGGTTCGACGAGGCTGACGGACCCTATCGCTTTGCCGCCGACCGCTCGCCCGGCCTGGAAGCGGCAGCCCGCTATGTCGCGTTCATGGCGCGCGCCGGCCGCAAGGACGATGCGAAGACGGGCTTGGGCGAGTTGGAACGGCGCTTTGCGAAAATCCCGTCGCACTTTCGCGCCGAGGCGCGCAAATGGCGCGACTTTGCGGCCAATGCTGTGGGCTGAACTGCGCAAAGCATGCGCATCGCCACGTGAAACGCCTATATCCGCGCCATGACCGTCAGCCCGCGCCGCATCGCCTATCTAGCTGTTTCCGCCGACGGGCTGATCGCTGACCGCCATGGACAAGTCGGCTGGCTGGAGCGGTTCGGCGGCGCGGCCGATTTCGGGTTCGACGATTTTGTCGCGCATATCGATGCGCTGCTGATGGGCCGGCGCACGTTCGACCAGATCACCGCGTTCGGCGGCGCCTGGCCTTATGGCGCGCGCCCGACGCTGGTGCTGACGCATCGGCCGCTGGCGCCAAACGCGCCAGCCAGCGCGCGCGGCGCTGGCGAAGAGGACGTGACACAGGCGCTGCTCGGCGCGCCGGGACGCATCTGGATCGTCGGCGGCGGCGAGACTTTGGCGTTCTGTCTGCGACGCGGTCTGGTTGACGAACTGCAATTGTTCGTCATGCCGATCCTGCTTGGCGAAGGCGCGCCGCTGACCGGACGGCTGCACAAGAACGTCGATCTCATACTGGCTAGAACCGAAACGCTCGCGCGCGGCGTGACGAAGCTGACCTATACGGTCGATGCAAAAGCCGCCGCACATCACGCAGAAGCAGCGGCCGACACGCCGCCGCCGGAAACCGCGCCCAGCCAGTCGGCGCCGGCCAACGCCGCCACGGACCGCGAGGCGCTTGCGCCCTACCCGCCAGAGGCGAACGCCGAACAGGACGCTTAGCCTTGACACGAGGTTCGTGTTACACTAACTTCGTGTCATGAAGAACGTCACCATTTCAATGGAAGAAGAACTGGCCGCCTGGGCCAGGGTCGAAGCCGCCAAGGCGGGAAAGAGTGTGTCCGCCTGGATCGCCGACGTGCTCAACGCCAAAAGGTCCGGCGCGAGGAAAGGCGTCGACGCGTCAGGCATGAGCGCGATGGAAAGGTTTCTAGCCAGGCCGCTGCTTGATCTCGGTTATAAAGATGGAAAATATCCTTCAAGGGAGGAGTTGAACGAGCGTGAAAGTCTTCGTCGATACGAACATTCTGGTGTCGGCGAGGGACAGGAACGCGGGTTCGAAGCAGACGAGAGCGGCCGAGTGGTTGGCAAAGCTGGACAAGGCAAGCGCCGGCGCCCTCGCCGCACAAAGCCTGCGTGAATATTACGGAGTCATTACCCGTCCGCGCTTCGGCGTCAGCCGCGCCGAGGCGCGGGCGGACATCACATCTCTTGCGCTCTGGGTTGACGACATCACGCGAAGCGACGATCTGGTAGCGGGCTGGGCGATTCAAGACCGCTACAAGGTTTCATTTCTCAACAGTCTTCTGCTGGCGGCGGCGCAGGCGTCAGGTTGCGATGTGTTCTTGAGTGAAAACATGCACCATGGCATGGACATCGACGGGGTGATCATCATCAATCCGTTTGTTCCTGCTGCGCAGCAAGTGTTCGACGCCATCGGCGCAACGCCTTAGCGAGTTTGTTTTCATGGGTTTTAAGTGCGGCATTGTCGGGCTGCCGAACGTCGGCAAGTCCACGCTCTTTAATGCGCTGACGCAGACCGCGGCGGCGCAGGCGGCGAATTATCCGTTCTGCACGATCGAGCCGAATGTCGGCGAGGTCGCCATGCCCGAACCGCGCCTCGACAAGCTCGCCGCAATCGGCAAGAGCAAGGAGATCATCCCGACGCGGATGAATTTCGTCGACATCGCGGGACTGGTGAAGGGCGCATCCTCCGGCGAAGGCCTGGGCAACCAGTTCCTGGCCAATATCCGCGAGACGGATGCGATCGTTTACGTCTGCCGCTGCTTCGTCGATGACGACATCACGCATGTGACGGGCGCGATCGATCCGCTCTCCGATCTTGAAGTCGTCGAAACCGAATTGATGCTGGCCGATCTGGAAAGCCTGGAAAAGCGCCGCGCCGGCGTCGAGAAGAAAGCCAAGGGCGGCGACAAGGAAGCCAAGGAAACGCTCGCGCTGATCGATATCGCCAAGATCGAGCTGGACGCTGGCCGCCCCGCGCGCCGCGCCAAGATCGCAGCCGATCAGAAAAAAGCCTGGGACATGCTGCAATTGCTGACGGCCAAGCCCGTGCTCTATGTCGCCAATGTCGATGAAGACAGCGCCGCGAAAGGCAACGCTCTGTCCGCACAAGTGGAAAAGCGCGCGCAGACCGAAAACGCCCATGCGGTGGCGATTTCAGCGAAGATCGAATCCGAACTGGCGATGTTGCCGGAAGAGGAGCGCGCGGAATATCTCGCGGCGCTTGGGCTGGAAGAGCCGGGCCTCAACCGCCTCATCCGCGCCGGCTACGAGGTGCTGGGCCTTGCCACCTATTTCACCGTCGGCCCGAAAGAAGCGCGCGCCTGGACGATCCACAATGGCTTTACCGCCCCGCAGGCGGCCGGCGTCATCCATACCGATTTTGAAAAAGGCTTCATCCGCGCCGAAACCATCGCCTACGAAGATTTCGTCAAATTTGGCGGCGAAGCCGGCGCCAAGGAAGCGGGCAAGATGCGCCTCGAAGGCAAGGAATATATCGTGCGCGACGGCGACGTGATGCACTTCCGTTTCACCTCGTGAAACGTCACGTCTGGAACTGAACTTCCTTGCGCTTGTAGTCGAGCGCAAAGCGCTTGACGCTGCGCAGCACCTGCATGCCGACGATCAACGCCGGCTCCTTCACAAGATCCCAAAGCTTGAAAATATGAAAGTCGCCGATATAGGCGGTGGCGTTCGTGATCGCGCAATCCTGCAGCTTGATTTGGGGGATGACCATCACGTCCTCGACGATGAGGGGCAGGGTCGCCGTCGCGATTTTTGTTGGCGAAACCTTCTGCCGCCTGGCCTTGATCGCCTCGGACAGCGCGACGTTCGCCAGCGCATATTCGGCGCCGGTGTCGAACACGATCGGCACGTTCAAACCGCCGATCTTCCCCTTGGCGGAGACCAATTGGCCATATCGAATCGTCGCCGGCACCGACAACGCGTTGGCCCAGCCGTGGCCCGAGCGCTTGACGACCATTTCGCGGGCGGCGTTGTCGAACTCCAGCCGCAGCTCGGAAAAGCGATCCATGCCCAACATGCCGGCAGCGGGGAGAATCAGGTCGTCCCCCAGGATCGGCACCACCGTGTCGCGCTGCTCGAACGCGCCGCAGCGCAGCAACGCAAGCGTGGCGGTCGGCATGACTTCCGAGCCGCTTACGCCATGCACCAAGGCTTCGCCGCCCGGGATGGCGCCCACACGTGCGGCCGTCGCGGCGGAAAGCGCGCTCCTGTTGGCGCCGGTATCGACAAAGAAACGAAATGGGCCCTGGCCGTTGAGCATCACCTGCGCGGTGATCCGGCCGAACGGATCGTTGCGCAAATCGATCACGCCAAGCGTGTCCGAGCCCGTCACCACGACATCGGGCAAAGCGAGCGGCGCAGGCGTTTGCGCCGCGGCGTAAGACCACGCCAAGGGCGCGACGGCGGTCCCGGCCATCGCGCCTCCAAGAAGCGAGCGGCGCGTCAGCGCCAGGCTCTCGCGGCCGGCCGTCATGGGCCGTTCCTCCCTTGTAAACGTGGCGGCAGTCTATCACGCCCCCGCCGCCCGCAAAGCGCGCAATGGATACGCTTGTGTTTTGAATGCCCTGTGGGAAAACCACGCCATGGGGTCGCGAAAGGAAAAAGCTGATGCCGCTCGATCATGTTTCCGTCGGCACCGAGAACGCCAGGAAGGCGAAAGCGTTTTACGACGCCGTGCTCGCCCCGCTCGGCTGGAAGCCGGTTATGCCCGTTGAGGTCTCCGGCCATCTCGTCGCCATCGGCTATGGCGATGCGGGCCATCCCAGTTTCTGGGTGCAAAACCCGATCGACCGCGGCCGGCCGGGCGTGGCCAATGGCGCGCATGTGGCGTTCAGTTCAGCCACGCGCGCGGCCGTGGATGAATTCTACCTCGCCGCCATCGAAGCCGGCGGCGCCGACGACGGCAAGCCCGGCCTGCGCACGGAATATCATCCCGATTACTACGCGGCGTTCGTGCGCGATCCGGACGGCAATAAGATTGAAGCGGTGTGTCACGCGAAGGAGTAACTCGTTTCACGCAGGCGCGAGCGAAGCGCCAAGTCCCGGCCGCCCTGTCAGGCCGCCGAGTTGATCGACCAGCCTGACCCAGCCCGGGTTGGCGGCGTTTAGCGCGCCGACGCTTAGATCCTCCGCGTGAACGAGATTGAACGGCGGGAAGAGATCGCAAGGCTCCAGAAAGCACGCTCTCAGCACGCCGCGCTCTCTGCCGATGCTGGCCTCGGCGCGCACCCATTCGGAATTGGCCGCGCCACGCGACCAGCACACCAGAACCGCCTTAGCAGTGCGGACCTGCTGATTAATCTCGTCGTCGAACGACTTTCCCGACACCAGCCGCGCATCGAACCACACCGCAAGACCGAGGCCGCGCAGTGCATCGGCGATCGCCTCAACGCGCTCCCGCTCTTCCCGCTTGTAGGAGATAAAGACATCTGGTGCGGGCGCGTTGGCGGCTGTTTCGCCCAGCCGGAACAGCTTGTGACGCGCGAGCACGAGCACGGCGATAACCAAGAAGACGGCGCCGATCCAGCGCAGGACGGAGTCATTCTCAGTCAATAATGTGGTGAACCAAGAAGCCTCGATCAATGAAAATGGTCGGGATCGCATGTCTATGATCAACTCAAGACCAATCAGGCAATAGAGCAACGTCCGCCAGATCAGTTTTTTCGGCGCGAACAGAGTGATCGCTACGAACGCCACGACCCAGATCGCAGGCAACGCCAATGCAACAACCACAGTCGGCGTACTCAGGCCATAGTACCACGACCGATACGCGTCGCGCACTTCGCCAATTACACCGTAGTAGTTAGCTTCGATGCCCAGATAAGCGAGTAGCGCGAGCGCGCTGACAGCCACAACCGGCGCGAGGCGCGATCGATACATCCACGCCGCGACGAACAGCGCCATCGCGGCCGGCCCGAGCAACAGGGAAGACATCAAGCCTGTGGTGTATCTTAGCGAAAGGATGGCGCTCAGCAGCAGGGTGTAAAGCCCAACGGCGCCGGCTGTTGGCGCCAGCGCCGTATTGCGCCGCAGGGTGGCGAACAGCACCAGACACCCGCCGATAACTGCAATGACCGGTCTCGTAGAGCTATCGGCATAGTCCGCATAGTTCCCTCCATGCAGAATGAGACCGGCGCCGACCAGAGCGAGCGGAAAGACGCGCCAGAATCCGTACACGCGCGCGGCAAGCGCGACGGCTGCGAGGCCGAGGAGACACTCAAACCAATAGACCACGTCTTCCCCCAGTTGTTCTTTTTCGACGCGCTTGCGACCTGCGTCCGAGCTACTTCGGCACGTTCTTCGAGAAAATGTATTTCGCGCCGTTCCATATCCAGATCGGCTGATCGTAATCCGGCATGGTGAGCTTGATATCGGCGACGGAATTGTGCGCGGTCGGCAACGTGCTCACCGCCAAAGCGCGTTGATCGAAGATCAGTTTGAACGAGCGGCCCTCCTGTTTCAGCAGCCAGATATGTTTGCCGAGCCGGTCGTAGCAGGTGCGCGAGGCGATCTCGATTTTCACCGCCTCGCCCACCACGCCGCCGAGCGCCACACGATCCAGCGCCGGCTTGGCCGGCGCGCCGCAATCATCGACCGCCTTGTCGATCCCCGCCGCCTTGATCCCGGCGGCCTGATAGGCGGCCATCGCCTCGTTCTGGCTCAGGGGCGCTGCATAAGCCGGCGCGGCGCACACCAGAGCTGCGAGCAAAACTCGTTTGTTCATGATCCCCTCCGACCGCGCTCACTTTACCGGTCGGCCCAGGAAAACGCGAAGCGTTTGTCCGAGTCGGCGCTTGTCTCTTGGGCCAAGCCAAGCGATATGAAGCGTGGAGGCTGGCGGCGGACGGAAGTCCCGCCAACCCGGTCAGGTCCGGAAGGAAGCAGCCGTAACGGGCCGCTTTCGGGTCGTTGTCCAGTCTCCGTCTCTTTCCGCAACGGGCGGTCATCGCCCAACGGGCAGAAGCGCGA
>DASZPV010000062.1:0-2515 GCA_035549875.1 Caulobacterales bacterium | reverse complement strand
CTGGAAGCGGACTTTTCGGCCGGGCTTGCCGTCCTTGCCGGGAAGCCTGACGAGATAGGAGAGCCGGAAAACGCGGCCCACCTGCACGCCAGACGCTTTGCCTACGACATCCTCGCGCGTCCCCGAATAGGCGCCATCGGCAGACTTCGTTAGCCGCCAAGTCTTGGAGTCCTTTTCGCCGTCGTCGTAGACGAAGTCCTCGCGCAGTACGAAAACCGCGCCCTCCTGCGCGCCGTCGAGCTTGGCGGTGAAGCCGCGCCGAACGCCGTTAATGGCGGAAAACTCCCCGCGCGCGACCGTTGCGCCAGCGAGGTCTCGTTCCAACAGGAAGGGGTCGGGGCCGGCCTGTTTCGGCAGCGGCGGCGCTGTGGCGCAACCCGCTGCAAACAGCGCAAGAAGCATGGCGCCCGCCAGTCCGACATAAAAAGCGTTGGTCATCTCAACTCCGGATATGAGCCTTTACGCAGCCCGCAGCCGGTTGGATGGGCGTCTGGTTCACCTGACTGGGCTCGACCCGAGGGATTGAAATTGTGTATATACTCATATATACACAAGGCATGACCATCGTTCGCAGCAAGACCTTCAGGAGCGGCAACAGCCAGGCCGTGCGGCTGCCGCGCGACGTGGCGTTCGCCAGCGACAATCTGGAACTGGTAATCGTTCGGTCCGGAGACGTGCTGACGATTTATCCGGCCCGTTCCTCACTGCAAGAAATGGCTGCTAAGCTGAGGGCGTTGCCCGCGCCTGGGGAGATTGAGGTGCGGGACACAGAGGAATTGCCTGAGCCTCCCGGACTTTGACGATGGCGTTCCTGCTAGACACTAACGTGGCGATCCATCTTCGCGACGGAAATTCGGATATTATCGACAGAGTTGCGGCGCTGGGTGCTGCGGTGCAGATGTCAATCATCAGCCGCGTCGAATTGGAAAACGGCGTATACCGCACGCCAAGTCTGGCGGCGCCGCAGCGGGCGCGCGTTGACGCAATCCTAGCGTCCATACCAGCGCTCGCCTTCGACAATTCAAGCGCAGACGCATACCGAGCCATCATTGCGCGCGCAGGCTACTCTCGCCGCAAAATGCTCGACCGGATGATCGCCGCCCAAGCGGTGGTGCATAGTGCGGCGCTGGTGACCATGAACGCCAGCGATTTCGCTGACATTCCGGAGCTGCAAATATTGGCTTGGTGACGCCTCGGTAGAGGATTTGACGTATCCACGCGTCATGAGCCACGCTCCCGTTCTTCTGAGTGAAGCCATCGAAGCGCTCGCCCCGCGCGCGGGCGGCGTTTATGTTGACGCCACGTTTGGCGGCGGTGGCTATTCGCGGGCGATCCTTGAAGCGGCGCGCTGCCGCGTGATCGGGATCGACCGGGACCCCGAAGCGCTCACGAGAGCCGGCGAGTTACTCACAGCTTACCCACAAGCCTTCCACATCATTCCGGGCGCTTTCGGCGGTGTGGAAAAGCTTGTGGATGAAGCTGTGGACGGCGTGGTTTTCGACCTCGGGGTCTCATCATTCCAGATCGATCAACCCGAGCGCGGCTTTTCGTTCCGCTTCGATGGCCCGCTCGATATGCGGATGAGCCGGGAAGGTCCATCCGCTGCGGATGCGGTCGCGCACTTGTCGGAGGAAGCCTTGGCCAACGCCTTGGCGCGCTTGGGCGAGGAGCCTCAGGCCCGGCGCTTTGCGCGGGCCATCGTGCGCGAGCGGGCCGAAGCGCCGATCCGCACAACGGGTGCACTGGCGGTGCTGATCGAACAGGCGGCGGGTGGGCGCAAGGGCGCGAAGATACATCCCGCGACCCGCACTTTTCAGGCGCTTCGTTTGCTTGTGAACGACGAGTTGGGGGAACTGGCCCGGGCCCTCTCCGGCAGCGAACATATCCTCAAGCCGGGCGGGCGCCTCGTTACTGTGGCCTTCCACTCCCTGGAAGACCGACTCGTGAAATCATTCCTCGCGGCCCGCAGCGGGGCGCGCGAAGGCGGATCGCGACACATGCCGGAAGCAAGGCCAGGGCCTGCGTCAAGTTTTGCTCAGCCAATGCGCAAAGGCGTTGGGCCGAGCGAAGCCGAAACCGCGGCCAACCCGCGCGCACGTTCAGCGCGCCTGCGTTGGGCTGAGCGTACGGATGCGCCCTCGCACGGGCCGTTTGAACCGCCCCCGCTCGCCCCGCTGGCGCAGGCCGAATGGGATCGCCTGTCAGGATGAGCCGTCTGTTCAATATCGGCGCGGCGATATTGGCGCTGATGCTCGCCGTGGGCCTCTACCGCGCCAAGACCGAGGCCGATGGCGCGCGCGCCCGCGTTCGCCAGTTGGAAGGCGAAGTTTCCGCTGCGCAGGCGGAACTGAAAATTCTCGCCGCGGAAGTGGCTGTGCTGGAAAATCCGGAGCGCGTTGAAAAGCTGGCGAAAGATAAACTCGGTTTGACCCCCGCCACGCCGTCGCAGATAAAGCCGCTCTCGGATCTTGCCCACGAGGCCAAGACGCCGTGAAAGCCGCTGCGTTTCCTGCGT
>DASZPV010000061.1:0-2854 GCA_035549875.1 Caulobacterales bacterium | reverse complement strand
ACTGCCGTTCACACTCGCGATCTCCGGCAAGACCGCCGCCATGAACGCCACACTCACCCTAGACCGCACCGCCTTCGACGTCGGCAAGCCGGTCGGCGACAATGTCGTGTCGAAAATGATCAAGGTCGATATCGCCGTAACGGCGACGACGCCGTAACCGCCAAGCGCAGCGTTAGTAAAAATGCTAGCGATCCCAATCGCGTTCGCGCTCCAGTTTCACGCTGCCGATATCGGGACGCGCACGCGGCTGCGTTGGCGCACGACGGATCGGGCTATTCGGCAATCGTGCTTTTCCGCCCCCGAAGACATACTCTCGACGCAGTCGAAGCGCCGCGAGAAGGCCATTCAAATCCGGCCTGGCGCGCTCGCAACAAGCGGCCAATCCTCAAGCCCGAGTGTCCGGCCAATGTCCGGTTCTCGCCTTGGCGGGAAAACCCCACCTAACCCATTGAAAACATGGTGGGTGTAGCAGGATTCGAACCTGCGACCCGCTGATTAAGAGTCAGCTGCTCTACCAACTGAGCTATACACCCGCGCCGCCGAATCGCCTCGGCCGCGAAGGCGCGGACGTTTAACGCAGGCGGGGGCGAAAGCAACCCAAGCGCCGCTGCTAGGGCGCGCCACGGCGGGCCGGCTCAGCCGGCGCCGGCGAACTGCAGCCGGGCGAGGCGCGCATAGAGCCCGCCCTGGGCCGAGAGGTCCTCGTGACGGCCCTGCTCGACCACGCGCCCGCCATCCATCACCACGATCCGGTCGGCGCGCAGCACGGTGGAGAGGCGATGGGCGATGACCAAAGTCGTGCGGCCCGCGCGCGCGCTTTCGATCGCGCGCTGGACCAGCATTTCATTCTCGGAATCGAGCGCGCTGGTGGCTTCATCGAGCAGCAGAACCGGCGCGCCGCGCACGAGCGCGCGCGCCAGAGCGAGACGCTGGCGCTCGCCGCCCGAGAGCGCCTTGGCGCGGGCGCCGAGCGGTGCGTTATACCCTTCGGGACGATCGAGGATAAACGCCTCGGCTTCCGCGGCGCGGGCGGCGGCGGCGATTTCCTCATCGCGCGCATCGGCCTTGCCGTAGCGGATGTTTTCCATCGCCGAGCCGGAAAACAGCGCCGCATCCTGCGCGACATAAGAAAAGTGTGCGCGCCATGCGCCGGGATCGGCCTGTCTGGCGTCGACGCCATCGAGCCGCACGGCGCCGGAATCGGGATCGTAGAAGCGCAGCAGCAGACGGAAGATCGTGCTTTTGCCAGCCCCCGACGGGCCGACCAGAGCGACCGTTTCCCCCGGCGCGACACGCAGGGAAAACTCGTGCAGCGAGGAGCGCCCTTCGGCGCCCGGATAGGCAAAGCTCACCTTGTCGAACTCGACCAGGCCGCGCGTCGGCTGGGGCAGGACGACCGGGCTCGCGGGCGCGGCGATGGCCGGTTTTTGCGCCAGAAGATCCATCAGCCGCTCGGTTGCGCCGGCGGCCTTCTGCACGTCGCCCCAGGTTTCAGCCAGCGAAGCCAGCGCTGACGCGCTCAGCACGGCCAGCAATACAAATTGCGTCAGCGCGCCGGGCGTCATCTGCCCTTCCAGCACGTTTCGCGCGCCGATCCACAGCACGCCGGCGACGCCGCAGAACACCAGGATCATCACCGCCGCGGTCATCAGCGCGCGCGCGCCGATGCGCTTTACCGAGGCGCCAAACGCCGCTTCCAGCGCGCCGCGATAGCGCGCGCGTTCGCGGCCTTCCTGGCCGAAGGCCTGCACCGTCTCGATCGCATCCAGCGCTTCGGCCGCCGAGGAGGCCGCATCGGCAAGGCGATCCTGGCTTACGATGGACAGCGCGCGCACGCGCCGGCCGAGCGCAAACAGCGGCACGAGCAAAGCCGGGATCAGCAGCAGCAGCAGCCCGGTCAGCTTCCAGCTCGTGGCGAACAGCAGCGCAAGGCCGGCAAGCCCGGTGACCAGGTTGCGCAGCGCGAACGAGGCCGATGAGCCCACCAGCGTTTCGATCACCTGCGCGTCCGTGGTCAGCCGCGACAGCGCTTCGCCGGTCGAGACCGATGTGAAGAAGGACGGCGATAGGCCGACCAGGCGCTCGTACACATCGGCGCGCAAATCGGCCACCACGCGCTCGCCGATTCGGGTGACGAAGTAAAACCGGGCCGCCGAGAACGTGGCGAGCAGCACCGCCGCGCCCATGAGCATCAGGAAATAACGGCTCAGCGTTGCCCCCGACCCGCCATGCAGGCCGAAATCCACCAGGTTCCGCGCCGCCAGCGGCAAGGCCAGGGTGGCGGCCGAGGCCAGCGCCAGAAACAGCAGCGCCAGCGCCAGCCATAGCTTGCGGCGCAGGAGGTAAGGCCAAAGCGCCCGCAGGGCGCCTACGTCTCTTGAGCGGGGCCGGCGCGCCGCCTCGCGGTCCAGTGCGGCGGCATGCACGGCGCCGCGGCTGGGGCGGCCCTCCGTGCCGGTTGGTTCATGCGGATCGGCCATTGCCGCGCTGCTACCACGGCTTTAGCGCAGCAGCCAACGGGCCAGGGCCCGGCCGGCGCGCTCCGCAGTGGTCCCGGCATGCGGGATGTTGGTGCTTGCCAGGCCGGCGGCAAAGCGATGGGGCCGATCGGCGCGCAGGACTTGGGGGCGCCCTATCTCCCGGACCGGAACAACTAAAGAGCGAACTGATGATCTAACCGGACATTCGCGAGCGTTAGCCCGATGGGGCGATTTTCGCCAATTTTGTTGAAAAACTCGGCTGCATCGTCGGGCGAAGCATGATTCCATCTGCTTGAGGGCAAGCGATGGAGACGTTGATGATGGGAGAGAAGTCGGGCGCGCAAAGCCCCTTGTTTTATCAATTTAATCTCGAT
>DASZPV010000060.1:0-2571 GCA_035549875.1 Caulobacterales bacterium | reverse complement strand
CTAAAGCATCGCCGGAATAACCCGATCTGGCGGCTTATGCCCATCAGCAAACGTCTTGATGTTGATGATGACCTTTTCGCCCATGTCGATGCGGCCTTCGAGCGTGGCTGAGCCCATGTGCGGCAGCAGCACGACGCTGGGCAGCTTCTTCAGCTTCGGATTGATCGCTGGCTCATGTTCGAACACGTCCAGCCCCGCGCCGGCGAGTTCCTTTTTTTCCAGCATGCGCGCGAGGGCGGATTCGTCGATCACTTCGCCGCGGGCGGTGTTGACCAGGAAGGCGCTCGGTTTCATTAGCGCCAGGCGCCGCGCGCTGAGCAGGTGATAGGTCGCGGGCGTATGCGGGCAGTTGATCGAGAGGATGTCCATCCGCGACAGCATCTGGTCGAGGCTTTCCCAATAGGTGGCCTCCAGCTCCTGCTCGATCTGCGCCGGCACGCGGCGGCGGTTGTGGTAGTGGATTTGCAGGCCGAAAGCTTTCGCCCGCCGCGCCACCGCCTGGCCGATCCGGCCCATGCCGATAATGCCAAGCCGCTTGCCCCAGATGCGCCGGCCGAGCATCCAGGTCGGGCTCCAGCCGGTGAAATTGTCGCCCTCGACAATCTTTACGCCTTCCACGATCCGGCGCGGCACGGCGAGGATCAGCGCCATCGTCATGTCGGCGGTGTCTTCGGTCAAAACGCCGGGCGTGTTCGTCACCGTAATCCCGCGCTGCACGGCGGTGGCGACGTCGATATTATCGACGCCGGCGCCGAAATTGGCGATCAGGCGGAGCTTTTCGCCGGCGCGCGAGAGCAGCTTGGAGTCGATCCGGTCGGTGACGGTGGGCACCAGCACGTCGGCCCGCTGCATGGCGGCGGCCAGTTCCTCCTGTGTATAGGGCCGATCCTCGATGTTGAGTTCGGCGTCGAACAATTCGCGCAGCCGCGTTTCCACCGCATCGGGCAGTTTGCGCGTTACAAAAACCTTGAGATCGCGCGTCGCCATCGGCCCTTCGGCATGCTGGAAGACCGCCTCCCTATCAAACCGGCGCGGCGGTGGAAAGCAAAGCGCCGCCGTTAAGCCGACGTTGACGGCGATGGGTGAGAAACAAGGCGGCTTGAAGTCTTGCCGGAGTGGTCAGAATGACCGTTGCCTTGCGCTATGGCGCAGCGTTGCTTTTGTGCTTGCTGGCCGCGCCGGCCTGGGCCGTCATGGGCCCGTCGGGCAAGCCGGTGCCGCGCTATGAGAGCCTCAAATATAACGAGATCAACGGTCGCCAGGGGCCGAGCCTGGAGCATCGCGTGCTGTGGAAGTTTCACCGCCGCGGCCTGCCGGTGAAGGTGGTCGCTGAGAGCGACGTCTGGCGGCAGGTGGAAGACCCGGAGGGGGCGCTTTCCTGGGTTCAGGCCACGGGCCTTGCCCCCCAGCAGACGGTTTTCGTCTCCGCCCCGGACAAGATCGCCCTGCGCCGCGCGCCGGACGGCAGCGCTTCGGTCGCGGCGTTTCTCACCCATGGCGTGGTGGCGAGCCTGGAGGAATGCCGGGGCGGCTGGCGCAAGCTCCGGATCGGCGACCGCAAGGGCTGGGCCCGCATGGCCGACCTCTGGGGCGCCGAGCACTGCCAGCCGAAGGAAAAGGATTAGGTCGGCGTCATTTCGCTGAAGGCCACGGTGCTCAAATACACGACAGCGAAAATCTCGCGCCTTCCTCCCCCTCGTGGGGAGGAATGAGGTGGGGGGAACGACCGATCGGCCGGATGACGCAAAAGCGCGCGCTTGAACGATCCGTGGTTCCTCCCACCCCTAACCCCTCCCCACGAGGGGGAGGGGAATTTAGTTGGCGCATTTTAGATGCCCGGCAATGCGCTACCCAAGCCTTGGCGCGTCCAACCTTGCTCCCCCCGCCGCCCGCTGGTAGCGCAGGGCGCAGATGGCCCAATTCCCCGGCTCCTTCGCCTATGAAGACCTGATCGCCTGCGGCGAGGGCAAATTGTTTGGCCCAGGCAATGCGCAATTGCCGCTGCCGCCGATGCTGATGTTCGACCGGATTACCGAGGTTTCGGCCGATGGCGGCGCCCACAAGAAGGGCCGGATCGTCGCCGAGTTCGACATCACCCCGGAGCGCTGGTTTTTCGCCTGCCATTTCACCGGCGATCCGGTGATGCCCGGCTGTCTGGGGCTGGATGCGCTGTGGCAACTCGTCGGCTTTTACCTCGCCTGGTCGGGCGGGCCGGGGCGGGGCCGGGCGCTGGGCGTGGGGGAAGTGGAGTTTCGCGGCCAGGTCACGCCGAGCGTGAAGAAGGTCCGCTACGAGATTGATTTCAAGAAAGTCATCCTGCGCAAACTTGTGATTGGCGTGGGCGATGGGATGGTGATCGCCGATGGCGAAACCATCTATAAGGCTAAGGATCTCAAGGTCGGCTTGTTTAATGCAGATCAACTTGCGTCCGGCATGAAATAGGCCGCCGCGAAACAGGAGGAGGCCCCGTTTGCGTCGGGTGGTTGTCACGGGCATGGGCATTGTGTGCCCGATCGGAAACAACACACAGGAGGTGACGGCCTCGCTGCGTGAAGCGCGTTCCGGGATCGT
>DASZPV010000059.1:0-14587 GCA_035549875.1 Caulobacterales bacterium | reverse complement strand
ATTGCTCGAAGCCATCGGCGTTCCACGCGCCATCCTGCCGGAAATCCGCCCCTCCTCCGAAATCTACGGCCGTGCAGGCGGGCTGCTGGAGGGCGTGCCCGTCGCCGCCGCACTCGGCGACCAGCAGGCGGCTCTGTTCGGGCAAACCTGCTTTGCACCGGGCGAAGGCAAATGCACCTACGGCACCGGCGCGTTTTTCCTGCTCAATACGGGCGAAACCGCTGTGCAATCGAACAACGGCCTGCTCACCACGCTCGGCTATCAGATCGCCGGCGCCAAGCCCATCTACGCGCTCGAAGGCTCGGTCGCGATCTGCGGCGCGCTGGTGCAATGGTTTCGCGACAAGCTGGGCCTTATCGGCAGCGCCGCCGAAATCGAACCGCTCGCGGCCAGCGTAGCGGACAATGGCGGCGCCTATATCGTGCCGGCCTTCTCCGGCCTGTTCGCACCCTATTGGCGCAGCGACGCGCGCGGCGTGATCGCCGGCCTTACCGGCTACGTCACCAAAGCGCACCTTGCGCGCGCCGTGCTGGAAGCGGCGGCATGGCAGGTGCGCGAACTGGTCGATGCGATGAACGCCGATTCTGGCGTGGCTCTGAAAACGCTGAAGGCCGATGGCGGCATGACCGCGAATAATCTGCTGATGCAGATTCAGGCTGATGTGTTGGACGCGCCCGTGGTGCGCCCCGCCGTAACCGAAACCACATGCCTCGGCGCGGCTTATGCAGCGGGCCTCGCCGTTGGCTATTGGCCCGACATGGAGGCGCTTCGCGCTAATTGGCGCAAGGATGCGGAGTGGCAACCCGCGATCACGGCCGAAGCGCGGGCACGCGCCTATGCGCAATGGAAGAAAGCGGTGACGCGCACGATGGATTGGGTGGATTAACCCTCGCCCGCTTGCGGGAGAGGGTGGCTGAGCACAAAGTACGAAGCCGGGTGAGGGAGCGCGCTCCGGCCGCCCTCATCCGGCGCTTCGCGCCACCTTCGTCCCAATATGCGCCGTGCTGGCGATCTCGACGAGAAACTCCGGACGCACCAGCGTGCAGGCGATCGCATAGCGCGCGGGTTTGGCGCCGGGGAAGTATTCCTTGTAGACTTCGTTGACCGCCGGGAAGTGTTTGAAGTCGGCGATGAACAATTGGTTGAACGCGACATCGGCCAGCGTGCCGCCGGCGTTTTCCACCACGCTCTTGATGATCTCCAGCACGCCGCGCGTCTGCGCCGCCGCATCGCCCGGATGAGCGCACTGGCCGTTCTGATCGAAATCCAGCGTGCCGGAAACATAAAGCACGCCATCGACCAGCACGCCTGGTGAATACGGCGCGATCGGCGGCGGGGCGCCGGCGGGCGTGATCACTTTGAACGGCATGAATGCTCCTTACGAAAACGTGCGCGCATAGGCGTCGCGCAATAGATTTTTCTGCACCTTGCCCATCGCATTGCGCGGCAAGTCCTCAACGAAAAAAATGCGCTTGGGCGCCTTGAACGCGGCCAGATGCGCGCGCGCGGCGCTGATCATCGCCGCCTCATCGCCCCTGCCCAGCACGACCGCGACCACCGCCTCGCCGAAATCGGGATGCGGGCAGCCGATCACGGCGCTTTCGGTGACGCCTTCCATCTCATCGAGCACGAGTTCGATTTCCTTCGGATATACATTGTAGCCGCCGGAAATGATCAGGTCCTTCGCGCGCCCGGAAATCCATACGCGGCCATCGGCATCCTGCCGGCCGACATCGCCGGTGATGAAATAGCCATCCTCGGTGAACTCGGCTTTGGTCTTTTCCGGCATGCGCCAATAGCCGGAAAACACACTCGGCCCCTTGATCTCAATGATCCCGACATCCCCGTCCGCGATGCGCAGGCTGACGTCCGGCAACGGATAGCCGACGCTGCCGGGTATGCGTTCGCCAACAAGCGGATTGCTCGTAATTACGACCGCTTCGCTCATGCCATAACGTTCAAGAATTCGCTTTCCGGTGCGCAGCTCGAATTCCTCGAATGTCGAAGGCAGCAGCGGCGCCGAGCCGGAGATGAACACGCGCATATGCGCCGCCGCCTCGTGTGTGAACGCGGGATTGGCGAGCAGCCGCGTATAGAACGTCGGCACGCCCATCATCACCGTGGCGCGCGGCAGCATCGCCAGCACGTCCGCCTCATCGAACTTCGCCAGCCACAGCATCGGCGCGCCGCTCAGCAGCGCGCAATGCATGGCGATGAACAGGCCATGCACGTGAAAGATCGGCAGCGCGTGCAGCAGTACATCGCGGGGGCCGTAGGCCCACGCTTCACACAAAGCGCGCGCATTGGCCGCGAGATTGCCATGGCTGAGCATCGCGCCTTTGGAGCGGCCGGTCGTGCCGCTGGTGTAGATCAGCGCTGCCAGATCGTCCTTGTCGCGCGGCACACTCCGCGCCAGCGGCGCGTGCGCCGCCGCCTCGGCGATTAGCGCCTGCGCATCCTGCACGAACAAGGCGGGTTCGGAATCACCTCTGAAATATTCGATCTCGGCGGCGACATAAGACGTGTTCAGCGGCACGAACACCGCGCCGGCCATCAGACTACCCAGATAGACCATCACCGCTTCGGGGCTTTTTTCCACCTGCGCGGCGACGCGCTCGCCGGGCCGGACGCCCTTGGCGGCAAGCAGGCTCGCGACGCGCCCCGCGCCCTCCCGCAGCGCGCCATAGGAGATTTCACGCCCGTCGCGCAGTATGAAGCATGGCTTGTCCAGATCGGCGGAGAAGCCCGCCGCGAGAATATCAAACAGATTGGCCGTCATGGCCGCGTTCTAGACGCCCGCCCTCCTTCGCCGCAACGGCTTGATTTTGCCGGCGTGTCACAGCTTGATGCGCGCGCGGCCCGTCAGAAGCCGCGGCTGGGATCGGGAAAGTATGAGCGGTGCCAGCGGCCAATCCCGACCAAAGGCGGGTTTGGCCAACGCCAGGCGTTGGCGCGTGGCGCTCATTGTGCTGGGCTACGCTGGTCTGCTCGGTTTTTGCGGCCACGCCATCTATCGCATCCTCAGCGAGGGCGGATTTGACCAATTCGCCACGAGCCTTTCGGCGCTCGAACCCGGAATCGTGCTGCGCGCCGGCCTCATGGTCGCGGCCACCTACGGCCTCATGTGCATTATCGAGCAATTGGTGCTGCGCGACGTGTTCGCGCGGATGCCGCTGGGCGCCACGATCGCCGCGCCGCTGATCGCCAATTCGGTGTCCATAGGCATTGGTTTCGGCGCGGTTTCGGGCGCTGCGATCCGCATGCGCATCTATGGCAGCCACGGCATGGACACGCGCCATTGCGTGCTTGTCGCCTCTGGCGTGACTTTGGTCTCGCTTGTGGGCGGGGCGTGCCTGGCGGCCATTGGTCTTGCGTTCCAGGCCGAAGGCGTCGGCAAGCATCTGGGCGTGGCGCCAGAGCCCTTGCGCGCGCTCGGCTGGGCGGCGCTGGCCGTGGTGACCGCAGGGCTGATCGCCGCCGGCGGAAAGCGCCGGCGCCTCAAACTGCTCGGGCGGCAGATCAAATTGCCCTCAGCGCGCAGCGGCGCCACGCGCCTGATCGTCGGCGCCGCGGACTGGCTGGCCAGCGCCAGCGTTCTGTTCTTTCTGCTGCCTGAGAGCGCGCAGCACAATTGGCTGGCGTTCGCGGCGTTCTTCGCCGCGCTGCATTTCGCGGCCATGAGCACCGGCGCGCCGGCGGGCATCGGCGTGTTCGACGCCGCCATGCTCGGCCTTAACCCCACCGACGCAAACAGCGGCGAACTCGCCGCCGCACTGGTTATCTACCGCCTGCTCAGCTTTCTGGCGCCGCTGGCGCTCGGCATGATCGGCTTGGTTCTATTCGAAAGCCACGGCAGCCTGCTCAAATCCAAGCGCGAGGCCCCCGCCAAGCGCATCAGCCGCGGCGCCATGCAGCGTGCGGTGCATTTCGCCGGCGCCTGGTTTGCGATGCGCGCACTGCGCCAACAGCAGGCCTCGCTCCCGCCGCGGACCGCGCCGCGCAGGGTCGGCGACATTCTCGCGGCCGCGTTGAAGGCGCCGGCCAGCGATCTGCGCGCAATCACGATGGGCAAACCGATCCTGGTGATCGCGCCGCATCCGGACGATGAAGTGCTGGGCTGCGGCGGCCTGCTCGCGGCCTGCGCCGCCGCGGGCGTGAGGGCGCATGTCGCGATCCTGACAGACGGCTCGCTTTCCCATCCTGGCTCAGCGACCTGGTCGCAGCGGCGCATCGCGGCGCGGCGCGGGGCTGAGGCCAAACGCGCCGCGCAGATGCTCGGCGTTTCGCGTCAGGAGCTTTCGCTGCTGGGCTTGCGCGACGGGCGCCTGCTATTTGACCGCGCGCAGATGGCGCGCGCGAGCGGCGTTCTTTTGCGGCTGGCGCGGCGGACAAATGCGCGAACGATTTTCGTGAGCTGGCGCCACGATCCGCACCCCGATCACACCGCCGCGGCCCTGATTGCCGACCACGTGCGCCGCCAGGCGCCGCACCTACGCGTGCTGCATTACCCGATCTGGGGCCATCTGCTGCCGCATGACGTGCCGATCACCGACGGCCCATGGCGCGCGTTGCGGCTGGATGTGACCCGGTGGCTCAGGGTGAAGCGCCGCGCGCTGGCCGCGTATCGCACGCAAACCACCACCCTGATCGCCGATGCGCCGATCACCCTGCGCCTGCGCCGCGAGCAGCTCGATGCGCTATTGACCCGGAGCGAAATCTTCCTGCGCCAAGGCTAGACGGCAAAGGGCTAGGCGGCCTCGGATTCCGATACCGGCGCCAATGCCCGCGCACGCGCCAGCAGGCGCTCCATGCGCTGGGTTTCGTGGGCGATATCCGGAGCATGCAGCGGCCGACGCTGCAGCAGAGGGCTCGCCGCTTCGATCTCGGCCCAGGCATCCTCAAAGTCGAACTGGCGCAGACCGGCGAGCAGTTTCGGCGCGACCTCAAGGCGCCGCCCCCAGACCACAGCGTCCAGCGCCGGCCAGCTCCGCCGCATCGCGCCGCGCCATTTCGCGCGGCGATAAAAATCCAGCGCCGGCTCCAGAACGTCGTGACAGATGCCGCCCGGATTGCGCACCCGCTCGGCAAGATCGTCCGCCCAGCCGCCGCGTGCGCGACCGTCGAGGCGGCAAGACGTAACAACCTGCGGCCCAAACGAATGACGCACCGTGCCGCCGTGACGGCGCGCGAGCGCAACCAGGGCGCGGTCCTCCGCCGGCTGAATATCCGGCACGCCGCCGACTTCGACATATAAACCGGCGCGCAAGGCGAGACTGGCGCCGGTTTCCATCCGATGCCGCGGCCACGGATCCCAAGGCAGCGGATCGATCAGCGTCTCAAGCTCGGTGGCTTTTCGTTCGTAAACGAATTCGTTCAAGCCGCGCTCATGGACGTAGCTCGGCAGCAGCGCGCCTTCGGCCATGTCCGGACAAATCACGCCGCAAACGATATCGGCGCCGGCGTGCAGTTCGAGCAGATTTTCCTGCACCCAGTTTCCGTCCGCGCGCGAATCGGCATCGGTCGAAAGGATTACGCCCTCTTCGTCCAGCAGGTGCGAGGCGGCGTTCATCGCTAGGCGCCGGGCCATGCCCGCATGCGCTGCCGACCCGGTGAGGCGCATATCGAAAAGGTGCAGATCGAATGGGGCGTTCGGGCCGAACCCGCGAACCAGATCGACCGTCCGGTCGCGGCAATTGTTCGCCAGCACCAGAACAGAAAACGGGGTGGCCGTTTTCTGCGCCGCGAGCGCCGCCAGGCAGGCCTCAATCCGCTCTTCTTCATCGCGCGCCGGTATCGCGACGATGACTTCGGCGCGGCGCGGCCCCCGCGCCAAGCCCGGCGCCAGGGGCGCGGATTCAGCATGCGAAATCAGAGGCATGAAGAACCCCTGTCGCGCCAATGGAAGTAGGTCACGCTGATCCCCCACGCCGGGCGCCGCCCAGCTTCCGACCGCCCGCCAAGCCCTGCCCACACTCGAACACTAAATGTTGGTTCCATTCAAGCAGCCTCGCTTGGGGCGGCCCCTTGCGGAACCCGCCCCACCCTGCCCAAGGTGGCGCCGAGGGCGTGGAGTTCAGACATGATCTTTCGTTTGTTCGCGTTTGTTTCCCTGGCGGCGCTTGCGGCCTGTGCGGGCGGGCGCCCGGAGCGGCCGACGGGGCCGTCCGCGTCGGCGGCAAGCCGGGCCGTAGCCCCCGAAGCGCTGCTGTTCCTCGATTTCGACGCCGACCACGACCGGCGGATCGACAAGGGCGAATTGCAGCGCGGCATCGATGCAAGTTGGACCGAGCTCGCCAAGGGCGCGGCCACCGTCAGCCAGATCGAATTGCGCGACTGGCTCGACCGCGTGCTGGGCACGGATGAATTCGACTTCAGCCCGGTGTTCTTCGACGAAAACCTCGACGGCCGGATCAGCAAGGCCGAATTCGCCAGCGCCCTGACGCGCCGCTTCACCACGCTCGACCGCGACAATGACGGCGTGCTCACCCGCGCCGAACTCAGCCGGCGCGTTCAAGGCGGCGCGCGCGGCGGCGGCGAACGCCAAGGCGGCATGGGCCGCGAAGGCGGCGCCGGACGCGGCGGCCAAGGCCGCGGCGAGGGACGCGGTCAGGACGGCGGCGGCCGGTAGAACCCGGCCTCAAAGCCGCCGGTCGCCCTCCGCCGGCCGACCGCACGCTTTTCGCCGAAGCCAGCCACAAAGTCTTTAGTGGCCAGTGTCGTTTTTCAGGTGCTGACCGGACGCAACAGAAACGCCTCGCCATCTCTCAAATATCCATCTTAGGCACCCCGCCCGCGACTGCACCTCGTCCGCAACGCCAATCCGACTTGCGATCACCCTAATCGCTTAGCGGATTGGCTACCGGTCAACTTTCGGGCATTGTTGTTTTCTCGCCGCATTGCGTGTCAAACTGCCGAATTCGCAGTGGGGACAGCGGACAATGGATCGCGCGGCCGAGGATCTGGAATACCGCGCGTTCGTCAGCTACAGTCGCGCCGACCGGGTTTGGGCCAAGCTACTGCAATCCCGTTTGGAACACTACGTGCTGCCTCAGGCGTTGCGCGTCATCAAACCTGGCCTAAAACACGATAGTAGGCCGCTAAAGCCGATCTTCCGCGACGAGGATGAACTCGTGCCAGGAGCAGACCTACCGGCGCGAATCCGGGCAGGATTGGCGAAATCGGAATTCCTCATCGTCGTCTGCAGTTCAAACGCGGTCGCCAGTGAGTGGGTCGACAAGGAGATTCGCGACTTCGTCGCGCTGGGCGGCGGCACGAATATTCTTGCCATCGTGGTGGATGGCGAACCGAACGCCAGGGCCCGCGGCCTTTCGCCCAGCGCCGAATGCTTGCCTGCGGCGCTGCGCTTTGAGCTCGACATCACCCAAACACCAGAAGGCGCAGCGTCTGCGACCATCTCAACCCGGCCAGCCGAGCCGCTCTGGATTGATTGGCGCGAAAGCGGCAAACGCGACCGGACAAGCTTCTTGCGTCTAATAGCGGCGCTTCTGTCACTGACCTCGCTCGACAAGCTCATAGACCGCGATCGCGCCTATCGGCGGCGACAAGCCTTTTTCGGGGCGATTGCAGCAGCCACCATCGTACTCGCGTTTATCGGATTCGGCGCCGCGCTGATGGTGCGCAACCGAAGCGAAGCGATCAACAATTCAAACACGCTCGCAGGATTGGCGCGCCAGGCGGCACAGAGCGGCGACTGGGAACGGTCCGCTCGCTACGCGCTATTGGGCATGCGTGGCTCCGACGTGTCTTTTTTCGGCTTCGAAGCGCGCAGCGCTAAGGACGCGCTCACCGGCGCGTTGATCGGTAACCGGCGGGCGGGACCTCCGCTAAACAATGTCGTGCCCGACGGTGCTGTCGCCGCCCTTTCACGCAACGGCACGGTGCTCGCAATTGGAGATCCAAGGAGCGAGACAGTTCGCATACTCGATCCCAGTTCGACGAGAGAGTTGCGCCCACCGTTGCACATCGGAAAATTCAATGGCGTGGCGCTCTCGCCAGATGGCCAATATCTGGCGACCGACCTCCCGCCTGCCAGCGCGGATGGTGAACCTAAGACTGTCTTCCGAATATGGGAAATCAAGTCCGGCAAGGAGGCGTTCGCGCCGCTGAGCGGCGTCATGGCGTTCACATCCGCGATCGAGTTCTCGCCTGACAACAGCAAACTCTTCGTGATCGGGTCGTTCTATGACGGCGGCGGCTATGCCGAGCTTTTCGATCTGAAGACGGGCCGGGGCGACACTTTCGGGGGCGCGCCCGAAGGCATCGACTCGATCGCCTTCTCGCCGGACGGACAGCTTGTCGGCGTCGCTTGGAGCGAGGGCGTCCAACTATCAAGCGCGAACACCGGCAAAGCGGTCACCGGCGTTATGAAGCTCGGCGGCGCTGCGCCCGGAAAGCGCATTGCCTTCGCGCCCGACGGCAAGACCATCGCCGTCGCCACCTCGCTCGGCTCGTTGGTCTTCTGGAACTACAAGGCGCAGACGGAGACCGCGAACAGCAATCTTGGCAGCGCGGTGGCTGCGCTTGAATTCTCCAAAGATGGGCGTCAGTTCGCGGCACAATTTGAAGACGGTGTTGTCCGCGTTTGGGAAGGCGACGGCCCGGACAATTATGCCGAGTCCGGCACGCGACTCACGCCCGGCGGCGAATTCGCCTTCTTGCCGGACAATAAGCGGCTCGTCACCCTCGCTGGCGGCAACCTTAGATATTGGAATCTCGCTTCCTTCGATCGCAGCGCCACTCTGCCTAGCGGCGACAATCTCGTTCCAGACGTCTCAGCATTCTCGCCTGACGGCGCCGTCGTCGCGATCATCGCTTACGGCGGCAAGATGGTGATGCGCGACACCAAGACATTTGCACAAGTCGCGCCGGTCGTCGCCTTTGAGGGCGACACGCGCAACGTCCTGGGCGATGAGCGGGTGACGTTTTCACCGGACGGCGAGTTCGTCGCGCATCAAAATCCGCAGGGCACTTGGCTTGTTGAGTGGCGTACAGGAAAACAGTGGAGGGTACCGGGCAAGTCCGACCTCAAAGGCGCCATCGCGTTCTCGCCCGACGGGACAGTGCTAGCCGCTACGGGGGAAGGTGACGAAAACGCGAGTACCGTTAGCATGTGGAACGTGCACACGCATCAGCAGATCGGCAAGACGCTCCGCGCTGACCCGTTCATCGATTCCATGTCCTTCTCCGCAGATGGAAAGACCCTTGCAACCATCGGCGCCGATCGCCCGGTGATGCTCTGGAATGTAGCTGGCGGAAATAAGATCGCGCCGCACATCAATGGGAGCGGCATAGCGGCGCTGTCTCCGAATGGGCGCGTCCTTGTCACGGGTGGCCGCGCCGAAGATCCCGAACACGCTGCCAAGCTACAGACCTGGGACGTCAAGACGGGGACCGTGCTGGCGCCGACCGCATCGAGCAGCATCGGTGCTATCCGCGAAATCTTCTTTTATGGCGATGGATCGCGCGCCATGCTGCTTGGCTGGGACACGATCACGTTTTGGGATCTCGTGGCTAACGTTCCAGTTGGGCCGCCTCTTCAGCTCTCTAGCAAAATCAGCGGCGCCTATCTCTCGCGCGACGGCGACCGCTTGATGGCGGTCGCGAATGGGCGTTTTTACGAAAGGACGCTGCGCCTGCCACCAAGCGTCAGTTCGGCCGCGTTGGTGAAGGCTACATGCGAGGTCGTCATCCCCGGCGCGCTCTCTCGCTTGACGCCGAAGGAAATCAGCGACGCCCCCCTCCTGAGCGCCAAAGGCAGCGTGGACGCATGTCGGCGCGCTCCCTCGGGCTAGGCAGCAGGCGCAGCGTATTCGATCAGCCGACCGTAAACGATTTACTATCCCATCCACACATTCGTGTCGGCTTATGCCAATACCAACATACGACGATTGAGGAGCTTCGTGCGGGTTCGGATGCTGAACAGCCTTTCCCGCACTTTGATCCTGCGGCAGCATTGGGCCAACTCCTGCCCTCGCGCAACAATGTTACTAAAGGCAGGCGCGCTCCAGACCGGTCATTCCCGTCGGGCCGTTTTGACGGGCCGTCCGCCCTTGGCTAAGCGCGCGCCAGATAATCCTGAAGCTGCGGCAGGCTCAGCGGCGGGGCGATCAGATTGCCCTGCGCCATATCGCAGTTCATGCGCCGAAGGTGATCCAGCGCGCCATTGCTTTCGACGCCTTCGGCGGTGACCTTCAGCCCCAGATCGTGCGCGAGTTCGATCATTGATGAAACCAGCGCCCGGTCGTAAGCGCTCGTCTCCAGCGCGCCGATGAACTTCTTGTCGATCTTCAATTCGTGGGCGGGAATTTCCATCAGATACGACAAGGAAGAAAGCCGCGCGCCGTAATCGTCGATCGAGATTTCGATCTGCGCCGCGGTGAATGCGGCGACGATCTCGCGCGCCACATCAGGCTCGGCCATGAGCGCGGTTTCGGTGATCTCAAAGCAGAGCCGCGCACCGGCCGCGCGCACCGCGTGGATGGCCCGCGCCGCGAACGCGCGATCGGCCAGCAGCGCGGCCGAAACGTTGACTGAAAACGGCAGATCGAACCCGGCAGAAGCCAGCGCCTGCTGATCGGCGATCGCGCGGCCGAGCGTCCATTCGGTCAGAACGGCGATCTGCCCGCGCGCCTCGGCCACCGGCACGAACACGTCGGGCGAAACCACGCCGCGGCGCGGGTGCGTCCAACGCGCGAGACATTCCACCCCCGCCACCGCGCCATCGGCCAGACGCACTTTCGGCTGATGCAGAAGACCGATTTCCCCAGCCAAAAGGCTGGCGGTGAGATCAGCCAGAAGCGCGGCGTCTCCCGCTTCGTCACGCATGCCTCCGGCATCGACAAGTATAACCGCAACGCGTTCCGCTTGCGCGAGCGCCAGCGCGTGTTCGGCCGCTTCCAGCAGAGCGTAGGGCTCGTTCGCCGTCGCCGACGCCACGACCAGTCCGGCGCTGAAGCGGCCCGTCTGGCGCCCAAGTATCTCGGCCAGCCCCGCCCGCGCCGCGCCCGCCTCGGCCGCCACAAACGCCAGGGCCAGACTATCGGCGCCGAGCCGGCCGACGATGGAGCGGTCGCCGGAAAGGCCCGCCGCAGCGTCAAGCGCCGATGCGCCGTCTTGCAGGCCGAGCGCGGCCACGACCAGCACGCCGCGCTTGCGCGCGCTTTCCTCGATCAGCAAGTGTTCGACGCCAAGGCGATTGGGCAAGCCGGTTTCCGCGTCGAGCAGCGCTAGGCGGTGTATGTGCTGCGCTCGATCGCGAAATTGCCCGGACATGCAAGGTCAAGGGTGGCTGAATTCGCCGGCGCGCACAACCAGGCCACGAAAAAGTTAGAGGCCGCCGTCCTGCACCGTACGAAACGCGTGCAGCAATATGTCAGGCGTCGCCGCGTCGCTGCGGATGGTCAGCGGTTGAAACGCCGCGGTTCCCGCCTCGGCAGTGGTGTCGAGCCCGGCCAGGGAGACGACTTTGCCGCCGGCGGTGGTCGAGCCCAGTTTGCGGAACAAGTTGAACCAGAACGGCGCGCCCATGCCGAACGCGCCGCCGGCAAAAATGATCGAGATCAGCCACAGCAGGCCGTCGCCATCGCCGCTGCGCACGCGGGCCCATAGGTTGCCGACCTGGGTGGCGTCATAATTCACGCCTTTGCCGGTCAGCGACAGCATGCCGACGCCCGCGTCGGCGCGGCCGTCCCGGCAGCGCCCATCCACCACCACCTGCGTGCCGGGGTCTTTCTGGCAGAATGGGAAAAAACGCGAGCCGATCGGCAGGCCGAAATCCTCATAGGCGGCGGCGGCGTTGTGCAGCGTCACGAACTGGGCGCCGACGGCCTGCGCCGCCTGGCCGGATTCGGCGAGCGATTGGCGGGCGGCGTCGACTGTGGCTTCTTGCTTGTCCTCCGGCGCAGCGGCGGCCTCAGCGGCCGGCGCCTCAGCGACGGCCTGCGGCTGGGCAGTTTGCAGCACCTGCGCCACTTGCGGCGAAGTCAGCGAATTGGCGATCCGCACCGCGGCGTTCTGATTGGCCATCAGCGACTGAAACGCGTGCAGCACATCGACATTGAGCGCCACCGCCACGGCCGCGCCGATCAGCACGGCGCTGACCTTGGCCTTCTTCTTGAACGAGGCCGTCTGCGCATCGCCGAAGCGCTCGAAATCATAGGCAAAGCCACGAATGGTTTCCTTCAGCGCCGCGTCGTCCTGCTTGCCGATGATCTGGCCGACCTGAGAGCGCGCAAGCTGTTCGGCGAATTCATTCGTGCTCATGCGCTCAAACCGCCCGCCGAAATACAGCCGCAACACCGGCATTTCGCTGATCTTCCGCCACACGCCGCTTTGCAGCAGCGTGTCGTTGGCGGTCATGTCGAGCGCGAAACGTTGCGCGGCGGCCTTGTCGCTGTCTTCGCGGGCGATCAGCAGGTTCTGGTTGCGCAGGCGCGGCGCGATCGACCGGATGTATAGCGACTCCATCAGCCGGTTCATGCCCTTGCGGCGCGACTGGAAGCCCTTATGCATGGCCTCCTGCATGATCGTGACGATGGTCGAGAACACCACCATCATCGCGCATAGCGCCAGCAGCGCCGTCATTATCCCGTCCATGATCGACCCCTCGGCCCTTCTGGCTTCCGGCCCCCGCCG
Organism: Caulobacterales bacterium; assembly: GCA_035549875.1. GTDB lineage: Bacteria > Pseudomonadota > Alphaproteobacteria > Caulobacterales > Aquidulcibacteraceae > JAKFWI01. Next base: position 1,933 of record DASZPV010000059.1, on the reverse strand, counting down.
GGGCGCAGGGCGGACTCTACCCTCTGGGCAACCTTGCGCAACAACGCGCGCCTGTTGGGCGCAGCGCGTACTTGACTGGCTCGAATGTTATATTGTAACTGAATGATACTTTATATCATTCGGGGTTGATCATGCGGGTATTGTTGGTGAGCTTGGCGGGGATGGCTTCAGCATGCGGGAACGCCGCCGCGCAGACCACAGTGAGCCCAGAAATTATCGTCACCGCCTCTCCGCTGGCCGGCGACCGCGACCGGTTCGCGACGATCGTCGATACGGTCACCCGCGATCAAATTTTGCAGCACGGCGGGGCAAGCCTGGGCGACGCTTTATCCCAGGTGCCGGGCGTGGCGGGCACGGGCTTTGCCGCCGGCGCCAGCCGGCCAGTGATCCGCGGCATGGACGCCAACCGCGTCAAACTGCTCGAAGACGGGCTTAATTCGTCGGACGTATCGGATATCGGCCCCGATCACGGCGTGCCGATCGATCCGCTTTCGGCGCGCGATATCGAAGTGGTGCGTGGCGCCGCGACATTGCGCTATGGCAGCCAGGCGATCGGCGGCGTGGTCAACGCGATCAACAACCGGGTGCCGACGAGCCTGCCGGACAAGCCTGGTCCAGTGGAAGTCACCGGCGCCTATGGCTCGGCGGCCAATACCGGCGAGGGCTCGATCCTCGCCGATGGCCGCGTCGGCCAGTTCGCGCTGCATGCGGATGGCTTTTATCGCACCACCAACAATTACGACACGCCGCTCGGCGTCCAGGCCAATTCCTTCTTCCGCGGCGACGGCTTTTCCGGCGGCGGTTCCTATTTCTTCGGCGATCAGGACAAGAGCCGCGTCGGCGCCAGTTACATTCATTACGATGCGAAATACGGCATCCCGAGCGATACGACGTTCATCGACATGAAGCAGGACAAGGCCTTGTCGAAATCCTCGTTCGCGGTGAACGCGGGTGCGCTGCAAACGGTCAACGTCGATATCGGCTATGCCGCTTATCAGCACCGGGAAATAGACCCGGACACTGGCGATGCGCTCTCGACCTTCAAGAATCTCGAATGGGACAGCCGCGCTGAAGCGCTGTTTGGCGCAATTGGGCCGCTTTCAGGCTCGGCACTTGGCGTGCAATACGCCAACCGGCGCTTCTCCGCCCTCGGCGAGGGCGGCGACTATCTGTTCCCGACGCAGACCGAAAGCACGGCGTTGTTCGCCTTCACCGAACTCCCCCTCGGTGAAAAGATAAATTTGCAAGCGGCCGCGCGCGCCGAGACCGTCAAGACCGACGGCACGCCGGTCTCAGGGATCGCAACGAGCCGCGATTTTGCACCGATCAGCGGCTCGCTGGGCGGGCTTTACACCGTGAACGACAATGTGAAGATCGGGCTCACTTTCACCAGCGCCGCGCGCGCTCCTGGCCCCACGGAATTGTTCGCCCGCGGCCCGCACGATGGGCCGCTCACTTTCGAAACCGGCGATCCCACGCTGAAAATCGAGCGCTCCAATTCGCTGGAAGCGACCCTACGCCTGCGCAATGGCCCAGTGAAATTCGATGGCTCGGTCTGGGGCGCCAAGTTCAACAATTATATTTACGGCGCGCTCACCGGGCGCACCTGCGACGACGACGGCACATGCGTCGCTGGCGATACTTTCGATCTGCGCGAGTTGAACTATACCCAGCTCGACGCGAATTTCTGGGGCTTCGAAGGCAAGGCCGCCGCCGATCTCGTCTCCACCCAATTGGGTACGTTCGGCGTGCACGGTCTGTTCGACTACGTGAAGGCCGACTTTTCCAATGCCGGCGGCCCCGTTCCACGCATCCAGCCCTGGCGCCTCGGCGCCGGCGTGGACTGGGCCAGCGAAGCGTTCGACGCCGGCGCGCAGGCCACATATGTAGGCAAACGGGACAAACTCGCCGTCGGCGAAACGCCGACCGAGGG
>DASZPV010000058.1:0-4550 GCA_035549875.1 Caulobacterales bacterium | reverse complement strand
GGTTGCGCCATGACCATCACGCCTGATGAAGCCGCACGCGCGCTTGACGATGTTGATCGCGCGTGGAAGCGCGGAAGCATTCTGCGCGGCTATCGCATTAGCGCCGACTACTTCCTGATGTGGGGCGTGCTTTGGATCGGGATTTATCTCGGACCATATTTTTTCCCACGACAAGGCGCGGTAATTACTTGGGTGGGGCAGGCGCTCGGCGGCGTTGGCATGATTGTGCTCTCGCTGCGTGGCCGTGCAGACGGAGCGAAGGGCCTGGGGATCTGGCGTCCACTCGGCGTGTTTGCCGCGATCGTGGTGTTTATGACGGCGGAAATCATGATCCTGCACCCGGGAGCTGCTATAGGCATGATCCCCGCGCTAACGATCGCCCTTATGTATGCGGTCATGGGATGTCTCGTCGGCGCGCGCTATTTTTTTGCTGGCGCTGTCCTGATGACGGTTTCGATCGCGGCGTATTTCCTGATGCGCGAGACCTATATCGTGGTGGTCGGACTTGCCGGTGGCGCGACGATGATCATGACCGGGCTCTGGCTGCGCCAAGCCTGACCTTCATGGCTGAAGCCAACGAGATCATTCACCAGAGCGTCCGCCTGCAGATCATGTCGGCGCTGATCGCATCGAGCGAGCCGCTTGAGTTCACGCGGCTGAAGGCGGTGGCGCGCGCGACGGACGGCAATCTTGGCGCCCACCTCAACACGCTGGAAAAGGCCGGCTACGTAAATATCCACAAGGACTTTGTGGGTAAAAAGCCCCGGACCCGCGCCTCGATTACGCGCGCGGGCCGCCACGCCTTCCAGCGCCACATCGAATATTTGCGGGATATCGTCGATACTCACCGGGAAGCCTGAAGCGACCCTGCCCGGGCCACTGGCTTGTGGGCTGGAAGGCCATTATTCCCGGTCGCGATGCGTTTTTCCGAATCCTTTCTTCGCGCGCTGAAAGACCGCGCTTCGATTGCCGGTTACGCCGGCAAGCTGGTGCAGTGGGACCGCAAGAAGTCCCAGCCGGTGAAGGGCGATTACTGGGCGCCGTGTCCGTTCCATTCGGAAAAGACCGCTTCGTTCCACGTGCGCGATCAGCTCGGCTCATATCATTGCTTCGGCTGCGACGAGAGCGGCGGCGTGCTCGATCTGGCGATGAAGCTCGAAGGCCTCAGCTTTCCCGAAGCGGTGGAGCGCGTCGCCGCCTTTGCCGGCCTGCCGCTACCGGAAGATGAGTCCAGTCCGCGCGACGACGAGGAAGAGCGCCTCCGCAGGCGCCTGTTCGGCGCAATGTCCCGCGCGCAGGAATTATTCCGCGACCAACTCGCCGGCCCGAAGGGCCGCGAAGCGCGCAGCTATCTTGAACGCCGCGCGCTGCCGGAAGATGTCTGCGCGCAATTTGGCATCGGCTATGCGCCAGCCGGCTGGACCGACACGCTCGATATCTTGAAGAAGGCCGGCTTCACGCCGGAGGAATTGATCAGCGCGGGCCTTGTTTCCGCCGGCGATGGCGATCGCCGCGCGATCGACGTATTCCGTGACCGCATCATGTTTCCGATCGGCGATGCGCAGGGGCGGATCATCGCGTTTGGCGGCCGCGCGCTCGATCCCGCTGCGAAAGCGAAATATCTCAATTCGCCCGATACGCCGCTGTTTCACAAAGGCCGCAATCTCTACCGGCTGAAAGAAGCGCGCGCGCTGCTGAGCAAATCCAAGCGCGGCGGCTTTGTCGTGGCCGAAGGTTATGTCGATGTGATCGCGTTTGAGCGGGCGGGCATTGCCGCTGTCGCCCCGCTCGGCACCGCGCTCACGGAAGATCAGCTCGCGCTGATCTGGCGCGCGGGCGGCGAGCCGATCTTCTGTTTCGACGGCGACGGGGCCGGCAAGCGCGCCGCCGACCGCGCGCTCGATCTGGCGCTGCCGCAGATGGGCCCTGGGCGCACGCTGGCCGTAGCGCTGATGCCGGAAGGGCAGGACCCGGACGATCTCTACCGCAGCGCCGGCGCGCCCGCCCTGCACGCCATCCTGGCCGAGGCGCGCCCGGCGGTGGAGGCCTTGTTTGAGCGCGAACGCGCCCGCGAGCCGCTGGATACGCCCGAGCGCAAATCGGCGTTCAAGAAGCGTCTGCGCGAGGCAGCCTTCCGCATCGCCGACGAGGAGACCAAGAAGCTCTACCTGTCCGACCTGATGGCCCGGGCCGACGCCGCCTTGCGTCCGGCGCGCGCCGAAGCCGGCCAGCCGGGGCTGTATGCGCGCCGCCCGCCGGGCAAGTTCGTGAAGGGCAAATTCGAGCCAGAGCCCCGCGCTACCGCCGAGCTAAAGGCCCGTCAGGCCGCCGGCCCGCGCTACCTGGCGATGGAGAATTTCCTGCGCGAGGCGATCGACCGGCCGGCGCTCGCTGAGAAATTCGGCGATCTTCTGGCCCGTCTGGCCTTGGAAGAGCCGGGCTTGGCCGCGATTCGGGACACAATACTGGATTTGGCTGATGCGTCAGGGGTGCAAAAGGTTGACCGGGAGGCTGTGAGCCGCCATCTCAAGGAGCGTGGCGAAGAGCGCGCCGCGGCGCGCGTCTCCGCTTGGCCGCCGTTCCGGCTGCCGGAAGCCGGAGGCGCCGCAATCCAGGCGGACGAGAGGGCTGTCGAGGCAGAGTGGATGGCGGCGGTCACGCTCGACGTGGTGCTGCCGGCGCTGAGGGAAGAAATGGCCGCTCTGGCCGCCGCCGCCGATCGAGGCGATGAGGCGGCGTTTGAGCGGTTTTTGATGTTGGACCGGGAAGCGCGGCGGATCGACGAGGAGTTTCGCGCCGTGCGATCTCCCGGCAGAAGCGGCGATCAGGCGGCGTGAGGCATAACGGAGCATGGGAACCAGCGTGAAGACCAAGCCCGCGGTCAAACAGGACAAAAAGCCTGTGAAGGCCGCCAAGCCCGAGCCGAAAGGGCCGTTGCCGAAAGCCCCGACGGCGAAAGCAAAGGCCGCCCCGCCCAAGCCTGAGCCGAAGGCCAAGACGCCGCCGCCGAAGGTCAAGGCCGCCGCGCCGCCGAAGGCTGCGCCAAAGGTCCCAGCGCCTGCGCCGAAGGCGCCGGTCAAGCCGGTTGCGCCTACAACTGCGAAGAAAGCCGATGCTCACAAGCCAGCGCCGTCCAAACCGGCGCCGGCGGCGCCGACCTCTGCTAAAACAGAATCGAAAGCGCCGGCTCCGAAGGCCGCGCCCGTAATCAAAGCCGAGGCGCCCGCCAAACCGAATGGCAAGGCGCCAGCGCTTAAACCGGAGAAGCCGATGGCGCCCGAGCCCAAGACGCAGGCCAAAGCCGATGCTCCGGCGAGCGATGAGAAAGAAGCGCCCGAAGGCGGCCCGCTGCTCGATATGTCCGATGCGGCGGTCAAGAAGATGATCAAAGCCGCCAAGGCGCGCGGCTTCGTCACGCATGAAGAATTGAACAAGGTTCTGCCGAGCGAGGAATTTTCCTCCGAGCAGATCGAAGACACGATGTCGATGCTGTCCGAAATGGGCATCAACGTCGTCGAGAGCGAAGACGAAGTAGAAGAAGCCGAGCCAACGGCGCGTGAAGTTGTTACGCGTGAAGATGGCAAGGTGCCTGTCACCAACGCCCGCGAAGACGGCGACCGCACGGACGATCCGGTGCGCATGTACTTACGCGAAATGGGCAGCGTTGAATTGCTCAGCCGCGAAGGCGAAATTGCCATCGCCAAGCGCATCGAGGCTGGCCGCGACGCGATGATCCGCGGCCTCTGCGAAAGCCCGCTGACATTCGAGGCCATCATGGTGTGGCGCGATGAATTGCGCGAGCAGAAGATCCTTCTGCGCGACATCATCGATCTGGAAGCCACTTACGGCGCCGAAATGGGCATCGTGCCGCAAAGCCAGCCGCTGCCCGGCGAAGAACCCCCGCCGGCGCCGGAGCCCGTTGCGAAGGCCGCGCCCGTATCGACCGGCGATGACGTGGCTGACGAAGCCGCCCGCCGCGAAGCCGAAAACGATAGCGAAAGCGAGTTCGACGACGAGGCCGCCGTCTCCATGTCGGCGATGGAAGCTGAATTGCGCGAAGGCGTGATGGCCACGCTGGATGCGGTGGCCGCCGCGTTCGAGGAATTCCGCGGCCTGCAGGAAAAGCGCATCGATCTGCGCCTCAAGGGCAAGCAGCTCGCCGGCGCCCAGACCGAGCGGTATGAACAGACGCAGGTCACGATCATCGAGGAGCTGAAGAAGCTCAAGCTGAACAACGCCCGGATCGAAAGCCTGGTCGAGCAGCTCTACGCGATCAATAGAAAGCTCCTGCAGCTTGAAGGCAAGCTGATGCGCCTGGCCGAGGCCAATGGCGTCTCGCGTATGTCCTTCATTGAAAACTATCAGGGCGCCGAGCTTGATCCGAAATGGCTGGAGCGCGTGTCCGGCAAGTCCAAATATTGGACCAATTTCGTCAACGAAGAGCGCGACGGCATCCACGATATCCGCAGCGAGATCGCGGTGCTGGCGCAGGAAACCGGCGTCCCGATCGACGAATACAAGCGCATCGTCCATGCCGTGCAGAAGGGCGA
>DASZPV010000057.1:0-10586 GCA_035549875.1 Caulobacterales bacterium | reverse complement strand
TCCGACTGACCTTTGCGCGGCCGTATCATGGCTGCGAAATGAAGCACGCGCGCCGCCCCCTTCTGCTTTCAGAGCAGCGCCTTCAGCGCCTCAGCCTCTGGCTGGCGCTTAGCGTCGCCTGGTTCGCGGCGCATGTAATTGCGCATCTCGCGCCGTGCGCGGCCGAGCGCATGCTGACCGGCTATGCACGCCACGCGCGTTTGCTCTTGGTGGTCCGCGCCGTCAGAGCCGCCGGATTTCGCCGCGGCGCGATCCATGCGGACATGCGCCGCCTCCTGGGCCGCGCCGTCGCCGGGGCTGCGCTGCGCCGTGCATGGCGCGCCGGGCCGCTAAGCCAGCGCGCCGGCGCTATCTGTGCGGCGCTGGCCGCGCCGGAACGCTGGGTCGCGCACATCGCAAAAAGATTGCAGCGCGGATTTACAAAACTCCGCCGTCTGCCGGCGCCGCGCCGCACGCGCGTAAACGTGCTTGCTCAGGCGCCGCACGCAACCAGCGTCATCAATTCGTCCTAGCCTATCACTGGTCGACGAACCTGTGCGACAACGCGCGCGCCGCAAGGCGGCGGCGCCCGCATGCGCGAATGCGGCTCGGATTTCGGGGCGCCGATGCCTACGCGCGAAACCACGCAGGGCGTTTCGGGGGGCGGTGGAAGCGTCCCCCGCCAGTTTCGCTTTCGCGCCAGAGCCCCTAGATAGGCGCCATGGCATATGATTTCGACCTGTTCACGATCGGCGCCGGCTCTGGCGGGGTGAGGGCTTCGCGGCTGGCGGGGGCGGCGGGGGCGAGGGTCGCGGCGGCGGAGGAATTCCGCATCGGCGGCACCTGCGTGATCCGCGGCTGCGTGCCGAAGAAGTTCCTGGTCTACGCGAGCGAGTATGGACAGGATTTCGAGGATGCCCAGGGCTACGGCTGGAGCGCCGACAATGTCCGGTTCGACTGGGCGAGCCTGCGGGACCATGTCGCCAGGGACGTGACGCGGCTTTCGGCGGCGTATGCGTCCAATATGGTCAAGGCCGGCGTGGAGATTTTCGAGGAGCGCGCCGAAATCGTCGATGCGCATACGGTGCGGCTGAAGAAATCCGGGCGCGACGTAACGGCGGAGCGCATTCTGGTGGCGACGGGCGGGCGCCCGGTTCGGCCGCTCGACATTCCCGGTCAACAACACGCGATCACGTCGGACGATGCGTTTTCACTGCCGGTTTTGCCCAAGCGCGCGATCGTGTTCGGCGGCGGCTATATCGCCTGCGAGTTCGCTTCGATTTTTCTCGGGCTCGGCGTCGAGACTGTGCAGGTCTATCGCGGCGCGCAGGTCTTGCGCGGGTTCGACGACGATATTCGCGCCCATGTCCATGCCGAGTTGGAACGCAGCGGCGTGAAAATAAAATGCGGCACGACAATCGCCGCGATCGAGCAAGCGGGCGGGGCCTATCGCGCGACGCTGAGCAACGGCGAGACGATCGAGACAGACCTTGTTCTGCTCGCGGTGGGGCGCGCGGCATACACCGAAGGCCTGGGGCTGGAGCGCGCGGGCGTGAAGCTGGAAAAGAACGGCGCGGTGATCGTCGATGCGTTTTCGCAAACCAACGCGCCCTCGATCTACGCAGTGGGCGATGTCACCGACCGGATAAATCTGACGCCGGTGGCGATCCGCGAGGGCCAGGCCTTCGCCGAAAGCCAGTTCATGGGCCGGCCGACGAAGTTCGATCATACCGATGTCGCCACGGCGGTGTTCACGCGCCCGCAGGTCGGCGTGGTCGGCTGCAATGAGGCGGAGGCGGCGCGCCGGCACGGCGCGATCGACGTATACAAGGCGATCTTTCGGCCGATGAAGCACGTGCTGGCGAACAATCCGCAGAAGGCGCTGATGAAGCTGATCGTGCGCCAGAGCGACGACGTGGTGGTCGGCGTTCATATCGCCAGCCCCGACGCGGGCGAAATGATCCAATTGGCCGCGATCGCCGTGAAGGCCGGCCTGACCAAGGCGCAATGGGACGCCACCTGCGCGGTCCATCCCACGATCGCCGAAGAACTGGTCACGCTGAAGGAAAAGGTCCGCGATCCGGTCGCCGGGAAGATGGAAGTCGTCCACACGGCGGGGTAGGATGGGCCATGGCTGCTGACGATCTGACCATTGCGCGTTTCAGCGATGCGGAGTTCGAGCGAATGCTCGGCCGCGGCGCCTTCGCCGATATGCGGGTCGAGCTAAGAGCGGGAGTGCTTCGGCGGATGAACGCACAATATGCCCCGCATCTGCGGATCAAGTCAGACCTGGGCGCCGAACTGCGCGAGGCGGTCCAGCGCGCCGGCCTCGCGCTGGAAGTATCTATCGATGGCTCGGTGGGGTTCGGGGCGGGATTCACCCCATCGCCAGACGTGATCGTTTGGACGCCATCGGACGTAGATACGATCCTGCCGGGCGCCGACGTTGCGCTGATCGTGGAGGTGGCCGACACCACGCTTTCCGATGATCTCGGCGCGAAGCTGTTTTCCTACGCGCGCGCCGGCGTGCCTGAATACTGGGTGGCGGACGTGGCGGGCCGAGTAATCCATCAGTGCTGGGCGCCGGGCGCGGCAGGCTATGGCGGACGGCGCGTCATTCCCTTCGGGCAGGACGTGGCGGCCGAAGCGCTCAAAGGCGTCGCCCTGCCCAAGGCGCTGGCCCGTTGGGCGGCTTGATTTGGCCGTTTCTTCGGCTGACCTGACGGGCTAGCTTCGTCGCCGGACAGGCGATTCGGATTCGCGAGAATGCGAGGGGAATTCCATGCCCGCGCGGCTGGTTTCGATCATCAACATGAAGGGCGGGGTGGGCAAATCCACCACGGCGGTGGCGCTCGCCGAAACGCTCGCCTACCACCATCGCCGGCGGGTGCTGCTGGTCGATCTCGATCCGCAGACCAACGCCTCGATCATGGTCGCCGGCTCGGACAAATGGAACGAGCTGCGCGAGGCTGAGCGCACGCTCGACCTCTATTTCGAGGCCTACGCCTATTCGAGCGATCCCAGGCCCTTCAAGACGCTGATCGAGCCGCGCGTCAGCGACCTCAAGGGCAAGCCTGAAGTCTCGCTGCTCGCCGCCGCGCCGGAATTGCGAACGGTTGAGCGCGACCTGATCGAGGCGTTCGTGAAGCGCGGCTACAAGATCGACGGCATCCAGCACTGGGTGCTCAAGCGCATGGCGGCTGGCCTCAGCTCGGTATGGAACGATTATGATTTCATCCTGATCGATTGCCCGCCGGGGATTTCGCTGTTTGCGGAAGCGGCGCTGATCGCGGCTGATGCGATCCTGGTGCCGACGATCCCGGATTACGTGTCGCGGCTGGGCCTGATCGCATTCCGCCGCCGGGCGCTGACGCTGATCAACCAGCGGCGCGGCTCGGCTTCGGACATGTTCGTGCTGGCGACGAAATACGATCAGGAGATGTCGCTGCACCGTTCGGAGGCCGACACGCTGGCGAGCAATCTGGGCAATGCGATGTTCAAGCTTCGCATTCCCCAGCATGTCGATATCGCGCGCGCGGCCGAATGGTCCGAAACGCCGCGCAGCTTTGAACAGAAATATGGCGCCTGCGCCGGCGTCATGACGCAATTGGGCGAGGAATTCCTCGCCAAGGTGGACCTGGCAAAGGTGTCATGAGCCTCAACCGCGCCCTGGCCGAATTGTTCAAGGTGGTTCGCGAAGAGGCCGCGGGCAATCCGGCTTTCGCGTTGAAACTGGAAGAAGCCCTCAGCGTCTATCGGCCGTCGAAGGCGCTGAAGCAGGCGGCCAAGGCCAGGCTGAGGCCCAAGCCGGCCGCGCCCGCCCCGGCCGAGCCAGTCGGCCAGGAAGAGCCGGCGGCGCCGGGCATAAATCCGATTTCAATCTACACCAATCAGGGCGAGGCGGCGCTGCGCATGGCGCTTGCCGCGCCCTCGCGCGCGGCGCTGGCGGCGCTGGTGGAGGAACACAATCTGGACCCCGCCGGCCAGGCCGATGGCGCCGACCGGGACGGGCTGGTCGAGCAGATCGTGGCCCAGGCCAAGAAACGCGTCGAACGCGACAGCAAGCTGTTCGATTATTGAGCGGGGCGCGCCGGTCAAAGCGCCGGTTGGCCCACGTCTGGACATTCAACCCATTGAACGCGAAAGCTTCACCCTCCCCGCGGGGGGAGGCGACGAACCAGCAGGGCCTCGATGTTCGGAAAAATACTGATCGCCAATCGCGGCGAAGTGGCGGTGCGGATCATCAAGACTGCGCGGCGGATGGGGATCAAGACCGCCATCGTCTATTCCGAGGCCGACCGGGATTCCATGGCCGTGGAGATGGCCGACGAAGCGGTGGCGATCGGCCCGCCGCCGGCGGCGCAATCCTATCTGGTGATGGACAAGATCGTCGACGCGGTGCGCCGGACGGGCGCCGAGGCGGTGCATCCGGGCTTTGGCTTTCTGAGCGAGAAGGCCGAATTCGCCGAGCGGCTGGCGGCGGAAAAAATCGTGTTCGTCGGCCCCAACCCGCACGCGATCCGCGCCATGGGCGACAAGATCGAGTCCAAGCGCGCGGCGGCGGCGGCCGGCGTTTCCTGCGTGCCGGGCTTCATCGGCGAGATCGAAGGCGTTAAGCACGCGATCCAGATATCCGAGGAGATCGGCTATCCGGTGATGATCAAGGCCAGCGCCGGCGGCGGCGGCAAGGGCATCCGCGTCGCGGCCAACCGCAAGGAAGTGGAGGAAGGCTTTCCGGCGGTGGTTGCCGAAGCCAAGGGCGCATTCGGCGATGAGCGCGTGTTCATCGAGAAATTCGTGCTCGGCCCGCGGCACATCGAAATCCAGGTGTTCGGCGACAAGCACGGCAACGTGGTTCACTTGTTCGAGCGCGAATGCTCGATCCAGCGGCGTAATCAGAAGGTCATCGAGGAAGCGCCTTCGCCGCTGCTCGATGAAAAAACCCGCGCCGCGATGGGGGCACAGGCCGTCGCGTTGGCGAAAGCGGTGCATTACGACAGCGCGGGGACGGTGGAATTCGTCGCTTCGGGGGCGGACAAGAGTTTCTACTTCCTCGAAATGAACACGCGGCTCCAGGTGGAGCATCCGGTGACGGAGAGCATCACCGGGCTCGATCTGGTCGAACTGATGCTGCGCTCGGCGGCGGGCGAAAAGTTGCCGTTCGCGCAGAAATATCTGAAGATCAAGGGCTGGGCGATCGAGAGTCGCATCTACGCCGAAGATCCCTATCGCAATTTCCTGCCGTCGATCGGGCGGCTCAAGCGCTATCGCCCGCCAACGGAGGGCCAGTTCGGCGATGTGCTGGTGCGCAACGATGCCGGCGTGCGCGAGGGCGATGAGATTTCGATCTATTACGATCCGATGATCGCCAAACTCGTCACGCATGCATCGACGCGCCTTGCGGCGATCGATGCCCAGGCGCGGGCGCTGGATTCGTTTTTGATCGAAGGCATCCAGGACAACATCCCGTTTCTCGGCGCGGTGATGGATGAAAAGCGTTTCCGCTCCGGCGATTTCACCACCGCCTATATCAAGGAAGAATTCCCGCAGGGCTTTTCCGGCATGGCGCCGAGCCCCGAGCAGAAGGACGCGCTGACGGCGGCTGCTGCGTTCGCCCATGTCGTGCGCGCGCAAAGGGCGCGGCAGGTTTCCGGGCAGGTGAATGGCGGGGCGCATCAGGCGCGCGTCGATTGGGTGGTGATTCTCGGCGGCGAACAGATACCGGCGCATGTGACGCTGCATGCGGACGGCGCAGACGTAACGCTCGGCGGCAAGAAAAAGCCGCTGGCGCTGAAAACCGGCTGGCGGCCGGGCATGCCTGTGCTGGAAGGAACGCTCGCAGGCAAGCCGGTGGCGATCAAGATCAAGGACGAGACGGAAGGCTTTGTCCTGCGCGTGCGCGGCGTACGCATGCACGCCATCGTGTGCAGCCCGCGCGCGGCGGAACTGCATGCGCTGCTGCCGGAAAAGGAAAAGGCCGATACGTCAAAGATGATCGTGTCGCCAATGCCGGGGCTGGTGGTTTCACTTGATGTGGCCGTCGGCCAGGAAGTGAAGGCCGGCGAGGGCGTAGCCGTCGTCGAAGCAATGAAGATGCAGAACATCATCCGCGCGGAGCGGGATGGCGTTGTGGCGAAAGTGGAGGTTATCGCCGGCGCGAGCGTGGCGGCGGATGAAGTGCTGGTGGAGTTGGATTAAATCTTCCCCCGCTTTACGGGGGAGGTGGACGCCGCGTCAACGGCGGACGGAGGGGGATTTCAGCCCCCGCGCTCCCCCTCAGTCAGCTTCGCTAACAGATCCCCCGTAAACGGGGGAGCATGACGCTAACCCCTTGGCGTCGCCGCGCGGAATACGAAGAACTTCACGTGGACGTTCTTGTCCCTGTGGTTGCCGCCTTCGCCGGCGGCCCAGAAGGCGGCGATGGCGCCGGCGAGCAGGGAGGCGGCGGCCATGAACGCTGCGATAATGGAAAGCTTGCGGCTGATTTCCGCTTCGCGTTCGGCTTGCGTCGACCCGGCGGCGTCGGGATTTTCGTGGGCTACCTTGGCGACGGCTTGATCGATCTTGCTGGAAGCGACAGCGCCGACGCTGGCGACGACTTCGCCGCGGTCGGCGGTGCGGGCCGCGGTGGTCGCCCCGCCGAGACCGACGAAGGCGATGAACGCGGCGGCGAGTACGCCCACGCCCCACATGACGATGCCGTGCATGCCGTCGCGAACGTCGGTTTCGTGTTCTGATTCATCGGCGTGGCGCGCGCGCAGGCGCGCTGTCACGTAGCCGCCGAGCGAAAAGCTGAGAATTTGCGTCCACAGCAGCCAGAGGCCGGCGACGATGGCGAAAATCTGCGGAGACATGCCGCTATTGGCGTAGGGCGAGGTCGTGCTGAGGCCGATGCCTGCGCCAAACGTGATGAGGATCAGGCCGAGCGCCGTCGCCAGCACCGCGCCGGCGAAAATGGCGCCCCAGTCAAAGCGCGACGCCATCAGCGGATGCCGACGAAGGAAAGGATCGCCAATACGACGACGATCAGGCCGACCATGTAGATGACGGAATTCAAAGCGCGCCCTCCGAACAAGATTGCTCTGGAGTTAACCCGTGTGACGGCCCTGCGGTTCCAAGGTTGCGCTTAAGCCTTCGGCTTCGGCAGGAACGGCAGCATGCGGTAGAGCACCGGATGGCCGTCGAACTGGTGCTTCAGCGCGCCCAGAACGTGCAGGCCAAGCAGCACGATGGTCGTCCAGACCAGAATACTGCCGTGCCATTGTTCGATCAGGCCGTGCAGCGGGCGGCCCTGCTCGCGCGTGAGCGTGTTGAACCACGGCAGTTGCGGCCAGGTGAAGAGCCCCCAGAACGAGATCGGCTCGTCGGCGCGGAAAGATGCAAGCGCCCATCCGCCCAGCGGAATGACGATGATCAGCACGTAGAACAGGACGTGCGTGACGCTGGCGAGCGTGCGCTCCCACGCCGCCATTGCGGGCATCGGCGCGGGCGGGCTGGTCAGGCGCACGGCCAGGCGCGCCAGGCTGAACAGCAGGATCGTGAGCCCGACCGAGATGTGCAGATGCTCTAGATCTTCGTGCGGGAGCTTGGCTTTGTGCAGCGCATCCATCTGCCAGCCGATGCCGATCTGCGTGACGATAAGGGCGGCGATGATCCAGTGCAGCGCGATGGCTGCGGCGCTGTACGGGCGCGGCGGCGCCGTGATTGCGGCTTCGGTCATGAACTCCCCCTATAGCCGGATAACAGCATATCGGCGCGCCCGGCGCACGGCTATTTTGCGCCCGGAGGCGGTTGCTGCGGCTCACGCGGCCCTGATAGACCTTGCCGTTAGAGATGTCGGTCGCCTTCCATACCCATCGCGGCAAGGCGGCGGGGCTGGCGCTGATCTTCGCGGCGTTCGCCGCCGGCAGCGGTTATGTGGCCGTTCTCGATGACGCGACGATCGGCGAACGGCTCGCCGGCGTTTGCGTCTGTTTGCTGTTCGGCTGGGGGCTGCTGGTTGCGCTTGGGCGGCTGATCGATCGGCGCGCGGCGCTGGTGATCGATGAGCGCGGCGTGCGCGACCGTCGCATGAAAATCGATGCGCCGTGGGCGCTTATCCGCAGCGTACATATCTGGGTGCAGGAATTGGATGCGGCCAAGGCGCGCTGGATCGCGCTGGATGTGACTTCGGTGGCGCAGGTGCGCAAATTGCCGCCGCTTTGGGCCTTCCTGCGCCGCGCCACGCTGGAGCGCATGGGCCGCCCGCCAGTCGCGCTCAATTTGCAGGGACTGAATGCTTCGCCCGAAGACGTGTTTGCCGCGATCGGCCGCTTTCGCCCGGATTTGATTTAGCCTCACGCCGCCTTGCGGCTGCTCAGAAACGCGTTCATGCGATCGAGCGCTTTGAGGATATTCTCCGTCGAGTTGGCGTAGCTCAGGCGGATGTAGCCTTCGCCCAATATCCCGAAATCGGGACCGCCAATCGTGGCGACGCCCGCGTCGTCGAGGATGGCGTTGGCCAGCGCCTTGGCTTTCCAGCCGGTCTCTTTCACGTTCGGAAACGCGTAGAATGCACCCTTCGGGGTGATGCAGGAAACGCCGGGCAGCTTGTTGAGCCCGGCGGTGACGATCTTGCGGCGCTTGTCGAATTCGGCGCGCATCATCTGCACCGCGTCCTGCGGGCCGGTCAGCGCGGCGAGACCGGCATATTGCGCCGAGGCGTAGACGCAGGAATGCAAATTCACCGCGAGCTTGCGGGCGTAATCGTAGAGCTTGCCGGGCCACACCGCATAGCCGAGGCGCCAGCCCGTCATCGCATAGGTTTTCGACCAGCCATTGAGCAGGATCAGCCGGTCGCGGATCGAGGGATAGGACAGCAGGCACACGTGCTGCTCGCCGTCATAGACCAATTGGTCGTAGATTTCGTCGGACATGATCGCGACGTCAGGAAATTTTTCCAGACCCGCGACGAGCTTGTCGACTTCCGCTTTGGGCGTGACGCCGCCGGTGGGATTGGCGGGAGAGTTGAGGATCAAGAGGCGCGTTTGCGGCGTGATCAGGCTCAGCGTCTCCTCGGCGGAAAAGGCAAAGCCGTTTTCCTCGCGGATCGGCACCGGGATCGGGCGCGCGCCGGTGAATTCGATCATCGAGCGGTAAATCGGAAATCCCGGATCGGGATAGAGGATGTCGGCGCCCGGCTCGCCGAACATCATGATCGACATGAACATGGTCGGCTTGCCGCCGGGCATGATCATCACGCTATCGGGTGAAACCTCGACGCCGAAACGTTTGTGCAGATCGGCGGCGACGGCTTCGCGCAGCGGCGGGATGCCGATCGTGGCGGTATAGCCGTGGTGGCCGTCGCGCAGCGCCTTGATCGCGGCCTCGACGATATGGTCGGGCGTGCGGAAATCGGGCTGGCCGATGCCGAGATTGATCACGTCGCGCCCCTGCGCGATCAGCGCATTGGCGCGGGCCAGAACTGCAAAGGCGTTTTCTTCGCCAATGCGATCGAAGGCCGCGATGGTTTTAAGCATGGCGTGATTCCCCGGTCCCTATGACGCTCTTTTGGGCGCCGCCTTCGGCGGCGTCAACCCGCCGCCAGTTTGGGCGCGGCCTCCGCGACCGTTTCGCCGAACACTTCTGTGAATGCGCCTCGCAAGGCGTGGTCGGCTTCGTCCATCGTGATCGGGTGGCCAAGATCGACGAGGGAGGTGACGCCCGCATCGGCGATGCCGCAGGGTACGATGCCGGAGAAGTGCGCCAGGTCTGGCTCGACGTTGAGCGCGACGCCGTGGAACGTCGCCCAGCGTTTGATCTTCACGCCGATGGCGGCGATCTTGTCTTCCCGCGCAAAGCCGGGGCCCTTGCGCTCGACCCAGACGCCAATGCGGCCATCGCGGATCTCGCCTTTTACATTGAAGCGCGCGAGCGCGGCGATGATCCACTTTTCCAGGTCGCGAACGTAGCAGGAAACGTCGCGTCCCCGCGTGCGCAGATCGAGCATCACATAGGCTACGCGCTGGCCGGGGCCGTGATAGGTGAACTGGCCGCCGCGGCCGGATTTGAACACCGGAAAGCGGCCCTCGGTCAGCAGGTCCGCGGGCTTGGCGCTGACGCCCGCCGTGTAGAGCGAATCGTGCTCCACCAGCCAGACCAATTCGCCCGCTTGCCCTGCGGCGATGGCGGCGGCGCGCGCTTCCATGAAGGCGACCGCCGGCTCATAGGGCGTCCGGCCCGGAGAGATCGCCCAGCCGATGGGGGGATTCACGTTCGTTAAACCAATTCAGGGCGTAATTTCAGGTTCAGTGTAGATGGGACGGGCCGGCAATGTCCAAAAGTCAGGTTCACGCGGTCGGCATCGAGATATCGGTTGTGCTTGGCCGCTCCGTCCTGCCGATGGCCCAGCTTCTGCGCATGGGCCGGGGCGCTGTGATCGCGCTTGACGCGCGCGAGAACGACCCGGTGTGGATTCTGGCCAACAATTACCCGATCGCCCGCGGCGAGATCAATCTGCAGGGCGAGCGCCTGGCGGTGACGGTCACCGAGGCTGCGGACGTCCACGAGTTCTTCGCGGCGGCGTAGCGGCGCGCCTTACCGGCTCGCGACCAGCCGGCGGATGATTC
>DASZPV010000056.1:0-3776 GCA_035549875.1 Caulobacterales bacterium | reverse complement strand
GCCAAGCATGCGCTGGAATTCGGGGCGGTTGTCGTCGCGCGCCGATGCGCCGGCATCGATGTAGCGCGCGGCGATCACATGACCACGCTCGGCGCAATAGCGATCGGCATGGGCGAGTTGATCGGGAATCGACAGATCGTGGTCGGCCTGCCTTGTCGTTGAGACACGTGCATAGACGATGACACGCATGGATCGGCTCCACTCCCGCCGGATCAGCGCTTCTAAGCGACTTCGGTCTCGGCGAATTCCGCTTCTATCATCGCGGCGATCAATTCAGCAAAATGGGCTTCGACTAGGGCCAATTCGCTGTCCAGGATCGGCAGCGGATCGGGCAGATCGATATCGATTGAATGAGACGGGCTATCCACTCATCGGGGACCGCCTTTCCTGCCAGACTCGCTCCGGCCCATGCCATGCCTGTCCGTGTCGGTCCCATCCGGCGGAACATGCGCGGCGAGATCGGATTGAAAGCCCTTGTGGCCGAATTCATCGAGCACCAAAGTGCGAAACCGCTCGAATTTGTCGGCTGGCACCGCCAATTCGGCGAAGTCCAGCACGCGCTTCACCCGCGTCTGTAACAGGGCGACGATGGCGCGGGAATCAACTCTCGCCATCCTCGTCCTCCCAGCCAAGCCCCTCGCGCTCCAAGACCGCCTCAACGCGGGCCTCGACAGCGGCGTTGGTTTCGTCGCCGGTCAAGTCTGTCAGGGCGTCGGCGACCCGGCCTGCTATCCGGGCGCGTTCAAAAGAGGAGAGCCCGTCCACCGCGCGCAATTCGCGTTCGGCGAAATTTCGACCATGTTGCGCCAACTGCGTGCGCCGCGTGCTGCGCGTCAGGGTCGCCAATTGCCCTTGCATGTCGGCCAGTGCGGCAGCCCGCTCGGATTCTTGTATTTTGGCGCAGATTCCGTCGGCGATCTGGCTCAACTCCGCTTGCGGCAGTTCTTCCACTGCCAAGCTCGAAAGCGCGGTTTCAACGTCCTGGAGCGCTTGGGCGCGAAGATCGGCGCTGCTGATCCATCGGCGCTGCATGGCGGCGGCCTTGACATTCTGGATGATCGTCCGGCGTTCGGCGCGACGTTTGGTTTCCGCCTCCTGCCTGCGCGTTTGTTCCGCCTTCTGGTGCTCTGCCTGCCGACGCGCGGTTTCCCGCTCGCGCTCGGCGTTGCGCTGGGCCTCGGCTTGCTGCTGTTCGGCCTGCCGGCGCGCCTGCGCGGCGGCTTCGGCGCGACGATCCATTTCCTCATGCGCTTGCTTGACCTCGCGCAGTTGGAGCCGCAGCCGCTCGGCGGCGATCTCCTGCTCTAGACGCCGGACCGGATCGAACGCCTCATCGGACGCGGCTGCGCCGCCAGCGCGATCCTTGCCTAGGCTGGGTGCGCCTAGGGAGGCTTCGCCTAGGGAGCCTTGCCTAGAGGCGCCCACATCGGCCATTTGCCTAGCGGGGCGGTCCTGATAGACGGCGCAGCCTTTCAGATGCGCACGCACGGCTTGCGCATTCGCGAACTCCCCGCCGCAGAACCGACAGATGGCGGACACCGTCAATCCTCGTGGTCGCTAAGGTCATAATCCCCAGCCTCAGCCGCTTCCTCGGCTACAGCGGCGATTTCTTCCAGCTTGGCGTCGATCTGATCGCGCACCGCTGCGAGCAGGTCGATAAGCTCGGCGTTCAGGTCCAGCACTTCTTGCTTGGTCATGAGATTATTCTCCAATGAGGCGAGGCACAGACTGGCCTTTGGTCTGGATCAATGCTAGGCTTGTACAGAACAATAGCACACAAGCTTTACCTGTAAAGCATTGGAAAATGGCTCATGACAAAACTATCCGCCGAGCGCGTCCCGCTTGGACTGCGTGTCACGCCCGCGACCAAGAAGCGGCTGGATGAAGCGGCGACGGCCAGCGGGCGCTCCCAAAGCCAGGAAGCCGAGATGCGGCTGGAGCAGACGTTCAACGCAGAAAATGCGGTCTTCGACGCGTTGGACCTAGCCTACGGGAAGCGGCTCACCGGCCTGCTATTGGCGATAGCGCACGCCGCGCAGATTACCGGCACGAGAGCGGTGTCAGTAAGCCAATTGAATTTCTTTGGCGGCGAGGAATGGGGGTCGGACCCTTACGCCTACGACCAAGCCGCTCGCGCCATCAACGCCGTCCTGGAGGCATACCGGCCCCGCGGAAAGATCGCCGTTCCGCCGACGCAGATGGGGCTGCCGCAAGAGGTTTTCACGCAGTTGGGCGAAGGCTTTGCGAAGGACCTTTTGGCCGCTGTAGCAAAGAAGGGCGGCGGTGGGATGGTGCGTGACGACGTGGTGCGCGCCATTCGAGACCGCATTGGATCGGCGAAGGCATAATTCCAGTTCCCGCTGGATGAGTTCGTGGGGGTCACGTCAAAAGGTGCAGCCGTGCTCTAACCCGCTTGGATGCCGCGCTAACCCGGTATGGTTGAGATGTTTACCCCGGCACACTTCACTGCCTGGAAATCCAAGTTTGCGTTCTTATACTCCACCGTTAGGTGCGTCGGGTCCTTCCAAGCGATTTTAAGGTCGATGAGGTTGGACCCGGTTTGCTCAAACACCAAGATATCAATCTTGGACTGAGAATTTCCCTCGCGGACCAGGCGCACCGTCGTAATAACACCTGCCGTCCCTGGGCCTCCATGTTGATCGGAGGTGACAGTCGCTGCCCAAACTTTGTCGGGCGACACAACCCGCATGGTGTCTGTACTTCTTACCTCATGACAGGCTGCAACCAAGCAGCAGGCCGCCAAAGAAACCACGCCAAGAGCAATCCGAGACATCAATAACTTTCCACGTCTATTGTTATCTGATGTAGCGCCTAACGAACACGACATGTCGTGCCATTTCTCTGATCGTTGTATCCTTGCGTTATATTTGCAACGTTTGATGCCGGCACCGATGGATAATGCGGGCTCATAGGAACGCTCGGCGGATATCTGCTGCAACACGTTGCATATGCATTGGCACCCGAGAGCGTTACCGAAAGTGAAGCGCCCGACGCGGCCATGTAGACCCCAAACGCATAATTCGCGTAGGCAGGTGACCCGCCGTACCGCTGCGCATCAAGAACCCCGCCGCGGTGGAACTCGTAAAGGTAGACCGCACCCAAGCCCGCGCCCGTGGCGGGATTCGCCGCGCCCATTGCGCGTTCGACTTGTCCGAAACCGGCGTACGTACTTGGCGGCGGCGCCTGCCCCGCTGATGCGCAACGATTATTCTGCGGCTGAGTGCCGCCCGTTTGCGCTTCGGCATCGCCAACGAGCGAACTTCCAAGGTTTATGTCGTTCCAGCCTTCCAGGGCCTCAAGAAACCAATTAAACCATCCTAAATCGACCGGCTCTGGCCGTTGGCCGCAGACGCCCACATCATCTCCCGAAGCAAAGGTGCAGCCGTGCTCTAACCCGCTTGGATCGACCAAATTCACCGGATCGTTCCCGACATACGCGTAGAGATTGACGCCGCCCGCATAGCTATCGGATCGGTTTGCAGGAAGCGCCCCAGCGCGGGATCGTAAGCGCGCGCTTTGTAGTGATAGACCGACGCGAACGGCAGCCACACCTGGCCGGTATATTGAAACGCCCCGGCATTGTTCGGCCCCGGCTGGCCGTATTCGTCGTAAGAGTTGACGAAGCTCGCCAGCCCCGACGGCGCCGTCCCCGCGATCACCGAGCCCTGCGCGTCCGCCAGCAGGTACGTCTTCGCGTCCGGGTCCGCGCCATTGTCGAACGACACCAGCGGCTCATCATCAGCGGGACCGTGCAC
>DASZPV010000055.1:0-12786 GCA_035549875.1 Caulobacterales bacterium | reverse complement strand
AGGCGCACGACCAGCGGCACTGTCAGGCCCACTTCTTTCACCGCCGCGACGACGCCTTCGGCGAGCACGTCGCAGCGCATGATGCCGCCGAAAATGTTGACCAATATGCCCTTCACCTGCGGATCGCTGGTGATGATCTTGAACGCCGCGGCGACCTTTTCCTTGCTGGCGCCGCCGCCGACATCGAGGAAGTTGGCCGGCTCGGCGCCGAACAATTTGATGATGTCCATCGTCGCCATGGCGAGGCCCGCGCCGTTGACCATGCAGCCGATATCGCCATCGAGCGCGATATAGGCGAGATCGTATTTGCTGGCCTCGATCTCCTTCTCGTTCTCTTCGCCGAGATCGCGCATCGCCGCCCATTCGGGATGGCGGAACTCGGCGTTGGGATCGAAGCTGACCTTCGCATCGAGACAAACGAGCTTGCCCTCCCCCGTCACGATCAGGGGATTCACTTCCAGGAGGCTCATGTCGCTTTTCACAAACGCGGCGTAGAGTTCCTCCAGCAGCGCGCGGCACTGCACGGCCTGATCGCCCGAGAGACCAAGCGCCTTGGAGACCGCCGCCGCGTTCTCGGCGCTGACGCCGGTTTCCGGATCGATCGCGACGTTGCTGATCTTCTCGGGCGTATCGTGCGCGACTTCCTCGATGTTCATGCCGCCGGCTTCGGAGGCCACGAAAGCGACGCGGCCGCTCTCGCGATCGACTAGCGCCGAGAGGTAAAGCTCGCGCGCGATATTGGCGCCTTCCTCGACATAGATGCGTTTGACCACGCGCCCGGCAGGGCCGGTCTGCAAAGTGACCAGCGTGTGGTTCAGCATCTGCTTGGCGAATGTGCCGACATCCTCTGGCGCCTTGGCGATGCGCACGCCGCCCTTGTCGCCAGCGTCCGGCTCCTTGAACTTGCCTTTGCCGCGCCCGCCGGCGTGGATTTGCGCCTTCACCACCCAGACCGAACCACCCAGCCTGGCCGCCGCGTCCACCGCTTCTTCCGGCGTAAACGCCGGAAAGCCGCGCGGAACCGGCGCGCCGAACGTCTTCAGCACTGCCTTGGCCTGGTATTCGTGGATATTCATGGAGCCCCCGAAAGATGGGCGGACGTATAGGCGCCCGGCCCTAAACGCGCAACAACGCCGCGCCCATGGAAACCCTGCTCACCTCGATCGGGATCGTCGCGCTTGCCGAAATCGGCGACAAGACGCAATTGCTGGCGATCCTGCTGGCCGCGCGCTTTCGCCAGCCGCTGCCGATCATCGCCGGCATTTTCGCCGCGACGATCCTCAATCACGCGCTGGCGGCGGCGGCCGGTTTTTACGTCGCGCAGTTCCTAAGCGGCCAGGGCTTCCGCATCGCCGTCGGCGTTGCGTTCATCGCCATGGCGGCATGGACACTCGTTCCCGACAAAGCCGATGACCTGAAACAGCGCTCCGGCGGCGGCGTATTCATTACGACTCTCGTCTCGTTCTTCTTTGTCGAGATCGGCGACAAGACGCAGATCGCCACCTCCCTGCTCGCGGCGCGCTTTCATGACATCCTGCTCGTCGCGACCGGCGCCACGATCGGCATGATGCTGGCGAACGTGCCGGCCGTTCTGTTCGGCGAAGCGGTCACCAAGATCGCGCCGCTGCGCTATATCCGCATCGCCGCCGCGATCGTGTTCGCAGCGCTGGGCGTCTGGGTGCTGATCGAAGCGCTCAGGGCTTAGCGCGGAAATCCCAGCCGGTTTCCGAGGCAAACGCCGCAAACGCCGCCCAGGCGGCGACGTTCTTGCGCATGGCGTCGCGATCGACCTTCTCGACTGTATCGACTGGCGTGTGGTGAATGTCGAAATAGAGGTAGCCGTCGGTGTTGATATCGACGGCCGGCACGCCCGCTTCCACGACATGGCCGACATCGGAAGCCCCGTGCGCGGGCGCTGAATCGGTGATGACCGCCAGATCGCCCAGTTGCGCGGCGAGCGCGGCGGCCTTGGCGGGATCGGCAAAGCTTGTGCGCACGCGATAGGCGGGACCAGCGCCAAAATCGGATTCGGTCGCCGCGATATGGGCGGAAAGTTCGGCCTTGTGGGCGCGGGCGTATTCGATGCCGCCCAACTCCCCCACTTCCTCGGCGCCGTAGAGCACGACGCGGATCGTGCGCCTGGGCTTTAACGCCTGCACCGCTTGCGCCGCGGCGATCATGGTCGTGACGCCTGCGCCGTCATCCTGTGCGCCGGGAGTTATGTCCCATGAATCCAGATGCGCGCCGAGCAGCACGATCTCGCCCGGCTCTTCGCGGCCCTTGATCTCGGCGACGACATTGCCGGACTGCGCGTTTTCCCGCGTCTCGACGCTGACATCCATGCGCACGCGCACCGGCCCTTTCGCCAGCAGGCGGGCGATCTGGTCGGAATCGGGATTGGAAATCGCCGCCGCGGGGATCGGGGTGAGCGTGCCGGCCGGACTGGCGCTGCCGGTATTGGCGACGCGATCGGGATTGGTGCCGACCGTGCGGATCAGCGCGGCGAGTGCGCCCTTTTCCTTGGCGATCTGCGAGGCCTGCCGGCGTTTGGGATTGGCGTAGCCGTAACTCGCGCCATCCTGCGTGCGCGCCATTCTCTCATCGACGAACGCGATCTTGCCGACGAGCGAACCGGCTGGCGCCGCACGCAGAGCGGTGAGATCGGCAAAGCGCACGATCTCCGCCTCGATTCCGCCCGGCGGCGTCGGCGCCGACCAGCCGAGCGCGACGCCAACCAAGGGCTGACGGAACGGCGCGGTGATCTCGAACCGCTCGCCGGTGCGCCGCCAGGCGGGCACGGTGAACGGCTCGACATGGACATTGGTGAAGCCAAGCGCCTTGAGTTTCGCCACGGCCCAATCGCGCGCCCGCGCCTCCCCGTTCCATCCCGTGGGCCGCGGGCCGACTTCGGTGATGAGATCGCGCAGCAGATCGAAGCTGAGATCGCTGGCGCGGGCTTTGGCTTTCACCTCCGCGATCGCCTGCGCGACGCCCGGCGGCAACGGCGCGGGTTGCGCCGGGGCTTGTGCGGCGGCGACGCCGATCGAGCCGGCAAGCATCATCATCGCCAAAATCAAACGCATCATGCCCTCGCTCACCGCATTGTTCGGCGGCGGGGGCGCGATGTCGATAGGCTCATGCGCTCACGCCAGCGACGGATCGATATCCTTGCAGGCCTTCACCAGGCCCTGCACGCTTTCGACGCTTTTGGCGAACATGGCTTTTTCACCTTCGTCCATGGGAAATTCGACGATCCGTTCGGCGCCGCCGGCCCCGATCACCACCGGCACGCCGACATACATATCCTTCTGGCCGTACTGGCCGGTGAGGTGCGCGGCGACGGGCAGGACGCGCTTTTTATCCTGCAAATAGGATTTGGCCATCACGATTGCGCTTTCGGCTGGGGCGTAGAACGCCGATCCGGTTTTCAGCAGCGCGACGATTTCGCCGCCGCCGCCGCGCGTGCGCTTCACGATCGCGTCGAGTTCATCCTGCGAAAGCGCGCCTTGCTTGACCAATTCCGGCAGCGGCAAACCGCCCGCTGTCGAATAGCGCACCATCGGCACCATGTCGTCGCCGTGGCCGCCGAGCGTCCAGGCGTGGATATCCTCGACCGACACTTTCAGCTTTTCGGCGAGGAAGTAGCGGAAGCGGGCGCTATCGAGCACGCCAGCCATGCCGACGACCTTGTTCGTCGGCAGACCGGAGAATTTCTGCAAAGCCCACACCATGGCATCGAGCGGATTGGTGATGCAGATCACGAACGCGTTCGGGGCATATTGCTTGATCCCCTCGCCCACCGCTTTCATCACTTTGAGATTGATGCCGAGCAGATCGTCGCGGCTCATGCCGGCTTTACGCGGCACGCCGGCGGTGACGATGCAGACGTCCGCGCCCTTGATGTCCTCATAGCTGTTCGCGCCCTTGAGGATAGAGTCCTTGCCGAACACGGGGCTGGCTTCGTCAATATCCAGCGCCTTGCCCTGGGGCACGCCCTCGGCGATGTCGAACAGAATCACGTCGCCCAGTTCCTCGCGCGCGCAGATGTGGGCGAGCGTGCCGCCGATCATGCCGGCGCCGATAAGGGCGATCTTCTTGCGGGCCATGAGAACTCCGTTCAGGTGTGGGCGGCACGCGGTCTAGCCTCAGGCCCGGACCGGCGCAATGCGGCGGCTAGCCCTTTTCCGGAGGCGTCGCGCGCTGATAACAAGGCCTCGGGGAGCACGCCGTGCACGAAAACATTCTCGATCCGGAACTCAGGGCGATCCTGGACGCCAAGGGCCGCGCCGACGGCCGGCCGGTGGCGACAAACGCCAACGCACTGCCGGTTCGCCGCGTGCTAAGTCTGACGCAGGCGCTGGCGCACAAACCGCTGGCGCAGTCGCGCGTGCTGGATCTGGCGTGCCAGGAAGGATGCTACGCCCTGGAGGCGGCCCTCGCGGGGGCCGAGGCGGTTGGCGTCGAGGCCCGCGCGCATCACGTCGCGCGCGCGAAAATATGTGCGCAGAGACTGGGACTGCAGGACAAGGTGCGTTTTGAAATTGGCGATGTGCGCGCCATCGATGCGCAAACCTTCGGCGCCTTTGACATCGTGTTCTTCCTAGGCATCCTCTATCACCTGGACGCCAACGACGCCGCCGAGACGCTGGCGCGACTGGCCGGCGTAGCGAGCGATCTCCTGATCATCGACACGCATGTGGCGCTATCGCCGAAGGCCACATTCACGTTTCGGGGCCGCGCCTATGAAGGCGCCTATGTCCGTGAGCACAACGAAAGCGATTCGGCGGCGGAGCGCGAAAAGCGGCTGCAGGCCTCGATCGACAACACATTCTCGTTTTATTTCACCCGCGCGGCCCTGGCGCGTCTGCTGGTCGAGGTGGGCTTTTCGACCGTGCTCGAAGCGCATGCGCCGCTGGACGCAACCAAGCCGGAAGATCGCGTAACGCTCGCGGTATCCAAAGCGCCGCTGCACGATGTCCAGATATATCCCTGGGTGGCGGGACTGAGCGAGGACG
Source organism: Caulobacterales bacterium (assembly GCA_035549875.1). Taxonomy (GTDB): domain Bacteria; phylum Pseudomonadota; class Alphaproteobacteria; order Caulobacterales; family Aquidulcibacteraceae; genus JAKFWI01. The sequence continues at coordinate 7,771 of DASZPV010000055.1, read as the reverse complement.
CGCTTGCCGAAACCGCCCGCCCCTTCCTGCCGCCCCGGCCAGGCGGCGGACGCACCGCACTCGCGCGGCTGGCAAACCGCCTGTTGCATCCGCTCGGTTTTACGCTGGCGCGACGCTGACGGCAGCGGCCTCGCGCCGCGGCGCGGCCAGATAATCCTTCGAGCGCATTTCCATCAGGCGCGACGCGGTGCGCTCAAACTCAAAGCTTTGCACGCCTTCGGCGTAGAGCGCGGCAGGCTCGGCGGCGGCGGAACATACGAGCTTCGTCTTGGCCTCGTAGAGCGCATCGACCAAAATACGCAGGCGCGCCGCGGCCTCTCGCCGATCGGGCGTCAGCAGCGGAATATCATCGATCAGAATCGTGTCGAAGCGATCGGCCAGTTCCAGATAGTCGGCGGGGCCCAACGGCCGCTCGCACAATTCGGCGAACGTAAAGCGCGCGCAACCCGCCGCGGCGCGCGGCGCGTCAAGCCGCCTGCCCTGCACCTCGAACGAGGTTGCTTTCGGCTTTGCGCCATGCGTGAGGCGCATCCACGCCTCGTCCATCGCCACTTTCGCCGCCGGCCCCAGCGGCGTGTAATAGATCGGCGCCGCCATCAAGCGCTCAAGCCGGAAATCACGCTCAGCTTTCAGTTCGACGATGTCGAGCTTGTCCTTGAACAGCGCTATGAACGGCAGGAAGAGCTGCCGGTTGATGCCGTTCTTGTAGAAATCGTCCGGCGGGCGGTTGCCGGTGGCCACGATCACAACGTTGCGGACGAACAATTGCTCGAACAAGCGCCCCAGGATCATGGCGTCGGCGATGTCGGTGATCTGCATTTCGTCGAAGCACAACAGGCGCGCATATTCCGCGATATCCTTGGCCATCAGGGCGATGAGATCGTCCTGGCCCTCATCGCGCTCGGCGCGGGCGCGGCGCAGGAAATCGTGCCTTGCCTGCATGAACTCATGAAAGTGCACGCGCTGCTTTTTCTGTACGTGCGCATGCGCGTAAAACATATCCATCAGCATGGATTTGCCGCGCCCGACCGCGCCCCACAGATAAAGCCCGCGCGGCGCCTTGCTGAACCATAAGTCCGGGTTCCATCTCCGCAATTGCTTGGCGAGATCGTCCAGCCGCGCGGCGGCCGTCTCCTGGGCGGGATCGCGCGTCAGCACGCCGGCGGCCACCCGGGCGCGGTAAGCCATGAGCACGTCGGCCATCAAGCGGTCCTAGTCGGCCGGGGCAAGATCGTCGCGCAGAAACTTGATCGCCCGCTCGTCCGGCTTGACGCTGGCGCGCCATTCCGGGCCGACGCGCCAGAACACGGAAGGGGCAGCGAGCGCGAGACCGTTTTGATGCAGCGCGCTGTCGATCCGTTCAAACGAGGCGCGGCCCCATTCCAGATAACCCTCCGCCGCCGAAGGCTCTAGCGGGACATCCGTCCCCGCCGCGGCGCCGCCCGTCATCCATTTGTGCAGGCTGACCCATTCCCGCCGCCGCGCAACGGCCGCGATCCATTGGGCCTCGCCCGCGTCTATCCGCGCCTCGCGCGGGGCCACCAGGATGACGCGCGCCTCTACGCCGCGATCAAGCAAGCCCGGCAAAACCTTGCGCTCGAACGCGCGGCATGGAGCGCAGTCGGGCGCGGTCACCAGCCAGAGCACAGGCCCTTGGCCGTTTGAGGAAACAAAGGGGGCGTCCGCGAGCGCCTCCGACAGAGACGACTTTTCCACCGCCACGACCGCCGGGGCGGCCACCCGCCGCTGGCCGAGATCATACAGCCCAAAGGCCAGGCACAGGCTGGCCGCGGCGAGCAAGCCGCCGGCCAGGCCGAGCATCGGCCACCGCTTTACCGCCACGAGTTCGGCCAAGGCCTGATCTCCTTCCCCCGCCGCAAATCAGCGCTTCCGGCGGGCCGGCGCAAGGGGCGTTTGCGCCCCAGGCTCAGAAAGGCTTTGCGCGCGGCCCTGCCCGTGGTCAGTCTGCCCGCGCCGAATGCATGGCTGATAAAATCAGGTCCCCAGAGCCGCCGCACATCGTCGATGTGTTGATTGAGGAGCGATGCCCGCGCCTCGCCGTCTTGCCGGCCTGGCCGCTGGTGCGCCCGATGCTTTACGCCGCGCTCAATTATGGCGCGGCCCGCACGATGGCCGATTCCATCGCTTCCTTGAGCGGACAAGCGGCGCTGGCGCATGTCAGCAGCCTACTGAATCTGAAACTGGACGTCGTCGGCTTGGAGCGTCTGCCGCGCGCCGGGCGCTGCGTTGTGGTGGCCAATCACCCGACCGGAATCGCCGACGGCATCGCTGTGCATGACTTGCTATCGCGCGTTCGCCAGGACCACATCTTTTTCGCCAATGCTGATGCGCTGCGTGTATGCCCGGGCTTTGCTGAAGCGCTGATCCCTGTCGAATGGGTGGCGGACAAGCGGTCGCTCGAAAAAACCAAACGCACATTGCGCGCCGCCATTTCGGCTTTCGCCGCGGAACGGGCCGTGGTGATCTTTCCGGCTGGACGTCTGGCGCGCCGGATCAATGGCGTGATTCAGGATCCGGAATGGGAGCCCTCGGCGGTGAGTTTGGCGCGCAAGCACGGCGCGCCTGTGATTCCGCTTCATATCGACGGCCCCTACCCCATCTTCTTTCATACGTTCAGCCGCTTTTCCAAGGAGCTGAGCGATATCACGCTGTTCCATGAATTGCTGAACAAGGCGGGGCAGACCTATCGCATCGCCGTCGGCCGGCCGATCGCGCCGGAAGCGCTGGCGGGCGGCGACGCGCAGGTCAGCGCGCGGCTGAAAGCGTTCTGCGAAAAACAATTGGGCGCGAATCCCGATGCGGAATTCGCGCCCCTAAACTGAGACGATGCGGCCGTTCAGCAGGGATAGCTGCGCTCGACCAACACGTTGCGGCGCAGATAGGGATCCCACGCCCAGTCGCGCGTGCTGCAATACCGCGGCTCGTAATAAGCCCGCGGCGGCGGCGCATAATATCCACGCGGCGTATCATAATACCGCGGTTGCGATGAGGCCGATCCGATGATGGCGCCGATCGCCAGGCCCGCTATGCCGGCAGCCACGGCGTCGCCGTGGCCATTGTAGCGATGACCATAGGAGTAATAGCGCCCGCCGTCGCGGTACGGACGCGCATCGGCAGTGGGGATGGTGACGGCGGCCATGGTGACGGCAGCCAGAGCGCCAGCGATTAGTTTCTTCATGACCCTATCCTTTCCCCGAGCCAACGCCCGGGACGAGACTGTGTTCGAGGGTAGACTGCGCCTTGGCGGCTGAACTGAAGCTGAATGCGCCGGCAAGCACGCCATGAAGTGCTGGGATTTGATCCCAGCATCACACTATGGTATACTTTACCATATGACCGAAATGCGCAAAATCACCGTCGAAGTGCCGGCGCGCACGCTGCAGATCGCCCAATCCTTCACCGGCGAAGGCGTCAGCGAAACCGTGCGGGCGGCGCTGGAGGCCTTGGCGCGCCGCCGCGCGGCGGAGGAGTTCCGTGCGCTTAGAGGCAAAGTTGAATTTGCCGACGATTGGAAAACCTTGCGCGGCAAGGACGACGAGTGACCTGCGTAGACAGTTCCGTCGTCATCGCTTGGCTAGATGGGACCGAATATCCGGAAGCACAAGCGCTCGACGCGCTTATTCAGAACGATGCTGCGTTTATCGCCCCCATCGCCATCACTGAAATTTTCTCAAACGCCAAAAGCGGGCCGGCCGTCGCCGACGCGATGGCGGCGTTCCGCGTACTGGACCTTAAACCAGGATATTGGGAGCGCGCCGGCGCGATGCGCGCCGCGCTACGCCGCGATGGCCGCAAAGCCCCGATCGCAGATGCGCTGATCGCGCAGGCCGCAATCGACGCCGACCTTCCGCTGCTGACGCGAGACGCGGACTTCAAAGCCTACGCAAAACTGTTCGCGCTCAAGCTGGCCTAAACTTTCCGCGCCACCATATCAGCCTTGATGCCGGCGATGGCTTTCGACGGGTTCAGCCCCTTCGGGCAGACTTGCGCGCAGTTCATGATCGTGTGGCAGCGGTAGAGCGCGAACGGATCTTCCAGCTTGTCGAGACGCTCGCCGGTCGCTTCGTCGCGGCTGTCCACGATCCAGCGCTCGGCTTGCAGCAAGGCGGCGGGGCCGAGGAATTTTTCGCTGTTCCACCAATAGGACGGGCACGAAGTCGAGCAGCAGGCGCAGAGGATGCACTCGTAAAGTCCATCGAGCTTGGCGCGGTCGGCTTCGCTCTGGAAATGCTCCTTTTCCGGCGCCGGGCCATTGGTGTGCAGCCATGGTTCAATCGAGGCGTATTGCGCATAGAAATTGGTCAGGTCCGGCACCAGGTCTTTCACCACCGGCTGATGCGGCAGCGGCGAGACGGTGATCGTGCCGTCAAATTCATCCATGCCCTTGGTGCAGGCGAGCGTGTTGCGCCCGCCGATATTCATCGCGCACGAGCCGCACACCCCTTCCCTGCACGAGCGCCGGAAGGTCAGCGTCGAATCCACAGTGTTCTTGATCGCGATCAGCGCGTCCAGAACCATCGGGCCGCAATGATCGAGATCGACCGTGTACGTATCCCAGTGCGGGTTCTCCCCGGTTTCCGGATCGTAGCGGTAGATCTTGAACTTGCGCGTACGCTTGGCCCCGCTGGGCGCGGGATGGACCTTGCCCTTCTTAACCTGGGAATTGCGCGGCAGCGTCAGTTCGACCATGAGGGTCCTCGTTGGAGCCTGGGCTCAAGCCGGATGGCTTGCGATGAAACGCCATGGCCGGTCAAGCTTCCAGGCCGCGACCTAAGCGCCTTTGGCCTCCCGCTCGTCCGCCGCGCCGTACCAGGCGACGTTGCGGGTCAGGTACATGAGCGCGGCGAGCGCGGCGAAGCTCATCAGCGAGCCGACCAGGAGAGAATATTCCTCCATCTGCATCAGCACATACATGAGGGCGTAGACCACGGTGAACGTCGCAAACGCGGGGATCACATACAGGCGCGCCTTGAACACCACCTGCACGTAAAGCGAGATCAGCGAGACCGTCGCCGCCGCCGCGATCAGGAACGCGGCGGTGAAGCCCAGCCGCTCGGCGAAGGCCAGCAGCAGCAGATAGAAGATCGCCTGAGCCAGCCCGATCATGATGTACTGCGCCGGGTGGGCGCGCGCGCCGGACACGATCTCAAACATAAAGTATGCGACGAACACCAGGCCGATGAACATCATTGAGTATTTCAGCGCGCGATTGACGCCGGTGTAGATATTCGTCGGCTCCGTCAGCCGCACGCCGAAATCCTTTGCCGCCGTGTCGTTCAGGACCGAAATATCGGACGCGGCTTCAGGGATGCCGCGCCGCACCAGCGGCGCGTTCCATTCGGCGGAAAATGACTTGTCGTCGATTTTCGTCTTGGCCTTGTCCGGCAGGAAGCCCCCTTCAAAGCTCGGGTGCGGCCACGACCCAGAAATCCGCGCCGTCGTGTCCTTGGCAAATGTCGCGACCGAGAAGCGCTCGGCGCCGGAAAGCTCGAAAGCGGTATCGACGTCAAACGAAGCGCGCGCAGCCATCAAATCGCCGACCGGCGCGGCCGCCAAGGCAAGCCCCATGCTACTGCCCGGCGCGGCGGCTACGCTCGTCGGCTTAAGTTGCCGCTTGGCTCCCGCAGGCAGATTCAGCGTCACGTCCGTCAGCAGACCGACGGTGTTTGAAACGCCCATCGCCAGGCGCGCTTTTGGCCAATCATATACGGCGGCGGGATCGAGCGCCGTCAACGCCGCGGCGCCTTGCGCAAGGTCGAAATGCGCCTTGACGCTGATCTGGGCCTTGAATGTAGGGATCGTGTAAATCGCCCGCCGGCGTTCTTCCGCCGCGAGCTTTGCCTCGACGATTCCGGTTTCGGGAAACACAACGCTCTCACCCCGCAAGGTGACGATTTCGCGTTTGCCGTCGCTGGCGACGTTCTCAACCTGCTTGGAATAAGGCGCCAGCAACACCGGGCCGAGCACGGTCTGCATCCCGCCTTCGTAACGAGAAATCTCATTACGCACTTCGTTGTAGCGATTTAACCGGTCCTGCAGCACCAGCCAGACCGACGACGTCGGCACGGCCATCACCAACCCCAGCGCGCACACAAGCAGAAACTTCAGCCCGACAGATCGGGTTGGAAGCCGAATAAACTCCGCCATGACGTGATCCCTCGCACCGGCGAGGAAAGCATCAATGTGTGACCAAATCGAGGTTGATCGTCTTTGGCGGCGGCGCGGTCCAGCCGACGGCGTCCTTGGCGCGTAATGCGCCGGCGAACACCCAGACGCCGAGGGCCGCGAGCGCAGCGGTCATGGCCAGAATCAGACGATCATAGCGCGGGCGGACCACGTCCTCCCCCGCCCCCGCCGCCAGCACCCTTTGCCGGCGCTGCTCCAGCAACCCATAGCCGATCACAAACGCCGCCAACGGCAACAGGCCGTACCAGCGCCCCAGAAACGCCGCGGCGGCGCCGAGCACGAACCCGGAAAACAGAGCAAACTCGATCAGGCCGCCAAAAAAAGGCTTGAAATAGAGCTGCAGGCGTTTGCGGCGCGCGCCCAGTTCTTCAACGGCTGCGGAGAGGAATGTCACGGACCTTCGATAAACAAGGAACGCGGCTAGGGAAAGGCGCCTGCTATAGGCGCGGCCGCGGAAAGCCAACGAGCAACGGGGCGCCGCCCTGGCTTCTGCTCGCCGTACCGGCGGTTCTGGGGGCGAGCGCCAGAGCGCAAGCCGGCATTGCGCCAGTCCCGTCCAAAGAAAACGGCCAGGCGCCGTAGCGTAGCTTGGGCCGGGTGCGGTGCTTGCGCGCCCAATCCGGACCGCCGGCGTCCCGCCGGCTCTCCATAGATATTCGCGCAGCGTATGCCGGCGAGACGCCGGCGGTCCGATTGGGCGCAGTTTCGCGTTCACGGGCTTGCGCTCCGTGTGCGGACGATCTGCTTTTGCACGTGCTTCATGACGTGTTGAGCGCAAGGTCGATTTCCCGTTGCGCATCGCTGAGCGCGGTTTGCACGGCGTGGGCCGGCGGGCGGTAGGGGCGGAACGCGGCTTCGACCGCTTCGCGCTTGGTCGCGAGCAGGCGGCGGAGCCGCGCCAGCGCGGGTTGCGGATTTTCCAGCACGCGGCGCAGGGCTTCCAAACGGCGCGCCAGCGGCAGGGCGTTGAAATTGACAGCGCCGCCGCGCGCGTCCGCAGACGCATCGGCGCCAGAGTCGGTGCGAGGTTTTCGGCTCAATGCGCCCATGGGCATGACGTTGAAACGCACGCGCCATTCTGTTGACTCGGGATGGATGTCCTCGATCTGCCGGTCGGCGAACGCGATCGTGATGCGCCCGGGCAAGGCTTTTGGCGGCGCATCGTTTGGTTTCGGCATGGTCAGCGCTTTCAGCAGCAACAACCGCCGCGCCAGCGCCTCGACCGGGCCGAGCCATGCAAGAATATCGCGCCGGTTCTGGCGCATCAGAATGAGTTGCGTCGCGATCTCGAACGGCGCGCCAAACAACGCAACGATCGCGGCATAAAGATCGCCGACGTTCTGCCATGCGTCCTGAAGAGAGAAAGGCTCGCGGTTCATGGCGCTGAGTGTAAGGGCGCCGCGAGGCCGGTCGGATAAGGTTAGCGTTTTCCCTGACCCGCTTGGGCAAAATCAGGGATTGAGAGGGTTTTATCCGCATGACGGACGTTGAGTCTGTTGTTCGCCGATAGCGGACGTGCGCCGTCACAACCTCTCACATGCAGCACCCAATCCTTCCCCTCGAC
>DASZPV010000054.1:0-19870 GCA_035549875.1 Caulobacterales bacterium | reverse complement strand
GTCTCTTCCTGATCGTCAGTCGCGATCTGGAAGGAGAAGGCCTCGCTGTGCTTGAACATTGTGCCGCCGTTGATGCCGAAGCAGGGGACGCCCACGACCGTAAACTCAACCGTCAGCACATCGCCGGCCTTGCCTGATGGGTAGTCAGCCGGCGCGCGATGCACGGCGCTCACGGCGCTGTCGGGAAAGGTTTGGGCATAGAAGCGGGCCGCGGCCTCGGCGTCCTTATCGTACCAAAGGCAGATCGTGTTTTTGTTCATGGCTGTGCTCCAAGAGAAGCAGGGCGTTCAGTTCTGGGATGTAGCGATCAGCCGATCTCAGCAGCCGTTTTCACGACCTTGCCGACGAGCCCGTAAGCCAGCGCTTCCTGCGGCAGCATCCAGTGGTCGCGGTCAGTGTCTTTCTTGACCTGTTCGATCGATTGACCGGTGGCGTCGGCGAAAATCTTGTTCAGGCGCTCGCGCATGCGGATGATTTCGCGGGCCTGGATTTCGATGTCGCTGGCCATGCCGCCGATGCCGCCGCGCGGTTCGTGCAGCAGGAAGCGCGTGTTCGGCAGGCAGAAGCGCTGCGCCTTCGGCACGGCGCAATAGATCAGCGCCCCGGCGCTGGCGACCCAGCCGGCGCCGAGCATGTTCACCTTCGGTTTGATGAAGCCTATGATGTCGTGGATCATGTCGCCGCTTTCGACGTGGCCGCCGGGCGAGGAAACCACCAGCGTGATCGGGTCTTCGCTGTCGCCGGCGAGCGCGAGCAGGCGCTCGGTCACGCGGCGGGCCTGCACGTCGTTGACCTCGCCGGTCAGCAGCACGACGCGCGATTTGAACAGCGCCTTTTCCACGATCGCCGGCGCCGCCGCCTCCGGGCCGGCTTTTTCGTCTTCCTGGTCGAGGCGGCTGCTCATGAATCGGCTCCTGATACGCCCCATCAGGTAAGGCTCGCCGGCTGCTTTGCCTAGCCCGGCGTCTTCAACAGGTCGTCTCAGGAGGCGCCTGGCGATTTCGCGCCTTCCTCCCCCTCGTGGGGAGGGGTTAGGGGTGGGGGGAACCACGGATCGACTGGGGCCGACTGGAATGTGTTTCACCCTGTCGATCCGTGGTTCCCCCCAACCTCATTCCTCCCCACGAGGGGGAGGGGAAAATGTTGGAGAACTTGCGTAAGAGACGCTTATGAATCTCGCCGACGCGATCCGCACGATCCCGGACTATCCCAAGCCGGGCATCCAGTTTCGGGACATCACCACTTTGCTGGCCGACGCGCGGGCGTTCCGCCGGGCTGTGGATGAATTGGTCCAGCCCTATGCCGGGGCGAAGATCGAGAAGGTCGCCGGCGTCGAGGCGCGGGGCTTTATTCTCGGCGGGGCGGTGGCCCACCAGCTTTCCGCCGGGTTCACGCCGGTGCGCAAGCGCGGCAAGCTGCCCGCCGCCACCCTGCGGCAGACCTACGCGCTCGAATACGGCGAGGACGAGGTTGAAATCCACCTGGACGCGCTGGCGAAGGGCGAAAAGGTGCTGCTGGTCGACGACCTGATCGCCACCGGCGGCACGGCGGAAGCCGCGATCAAATTATTGCGCCGGGCGGGGGCGGATGTGGTGGGCGCCGCCTTCGTGATCGACCTGCCGGACCTCGGCGGCGCGGCCCGGATCGAAGCGATGGGCGTGAAGGTGCAGACGCTGGTGGCGTTTGGCGGCCACTAGGAGCGATCAAGCGAAGACAGCCACGCGTGAACATCTTCGGCGCTCACGCTTTCGCCCGTGCGGCGATATTCATCGATCCGGCGACGAAGTTCTTCGTCATCGCCCATCGATCCCATCATATCTGCCGCCGCATCCTCAAGGACCTGTCCGGCGACAGCTTCGACGGTTTCACCCTGTTCGGCGGCAAGTTCGCGCAGGCGCTTGGCCGCCTCGGGCGTAAGGGGAACGGTCAGAGTCTCGGTCATTCGCGCCCTTATACCACAGCCCCGGCGCTGCGCTAACTTGACGCTAAGGGCCGCGCTTCATAGCTATCTGGCATGGCGATCCGCCCCATCCTTACCGTGCCGGACCCTGTCCTGAAGCAGCAATCCAAGCCCGTCGATAAGGTCGATGACGGCTTACGCGCGCTGATGGATGATATGCTGGAGACGATGTACGCCGCGCCCGGCGTTGGCCTGGCGGCGGTGCAGGTCGGCGTGCCCAAGCGCGTGATCGTGATGGATCTGGCCCGCAAGGATGAGCCGCCGGCGCCGCGCTATTTCGTCAATCCGGAAATCCTCTGGGCTTCGGATGAGTTGAAACCCTGGGAAGAGGGCTGCCTCTCGGTGCCCGAAATCTTCGACGAGGTTGAGCGCCCGGCGCACGTGCGGCTGAAATATCTCGATTACGACGGCAAGGAAGTGATCGAGGAAGCGCACGATCTGTTCGCCGTCTGCATCCAGCACGAGATGGACCACCTCGACGGCGTTCTGTTCATCGACCACCTCTCGCGCCTCAAGCGCGACAGCGCCGTGCGCAAGGTGAAGAAACTGGTGAAAGAACGCGCGCTGGAAGAAGCCGAGTAGCGGCCGCTACGTCGCGTCGAAGCGGTCCAGCAGCCTCTGCAGATAATCGCGTTCGGTTTCGGAGCGGTTCGGGTCCTGCGCGCGGCGGCGTAATTCATCGAGAATATCGCGCACGCGTTCGCGGTTGATCACGTCGGGCACCGCCACATCGCGCCCATCGGTGTCGATCGCGCCGACGGCGCGGCCGAGCGGATCGCGCCGCTGATTCTGGCCGGTCTGGCTTTGCTGATTGTCCTGACCGGGATTTTCCTTGTCGCGCAAGGATTGCTGGGCGAGGCGATCGGCGCCGGCGCGCATTTCGCGCAAGGCGCGGTCCTGTTCGGCGCGCGCGCCGCCCAGATCGCCGCGCCGCAACGCCTGTTCGGCTTTGCCCATGGCTTCATCGGCGCGATCGAGATCGCCGTTTTGTTGTGAGCCGCCGCGCTGGGCGTCGCGCCGCGCCTGATTGAGCGCCTGACGCAATTGGCCCTGGCGCTGGGCTAATTGCTCGGCGCTTTGATCGCCGTTTTTGCCTTGGCCCTGGCCGGGCTGGCCGTTCTTGCCTTCCTGCTGCTGCGTTTGATCGCGCAGCGAGCGCTGTTTACCCATCGTTTCCGATAGACCTTCGACGCTGCTGTTGAGGTCGGGATTGCCCTGGCCGTTCTGGCCCTGGCCCGGCATCGGCTGGCCCTGGCCTTTCTGGCCCTGCGCCATCTGCACTTCCAGATTGTTCATCAGCTCCTGGAGTTTTTCGAGCAGCTTTTGCGCTTCGGCGGTTTTGCCTTCGGCCGATAGCCGCTCGATTTCTTTCATCATCGCTTCAAGATCGTTCTGGCTGAGCTGCGTGCGCTCCTGCTGCTGGGAATCTTCCTGCGATTGCTGCTGTTTGTTCTGTTGCCCGTTGCGCTGCGCCTCGGCCATCAGCGATTGGATGTAGTTCTGCATCGCCTGACGCACCGCGTCGGTAAGGCGCTTGATTTCGTCCTGCGGCGCATTGCGCGCCAGTGCTTCGGCCAGTTGCTTTTGCGCTTCGTTTAACGCGCGGCGCGCGTCGGCGCTGTCGCCATATTCGGCGCGCAGCGCCGTCTCCCACAAAATCCCGGCCGCCTCGGTGGTGTTTTCCACCTCGCGCGCCTGGTTGAGCACGGCGCGCGCGGCTTTGAAGCCGCCGAATACCGCCAGATCGCGGAAATAGCCGTCGCCCGGTGCGAAGGTGAGCGCATCGATCATCCTGCCGGCGCGGCGGATGGCGCGCGGGGCGCGTTCGATCCGCGGATCGAATTCGTCGGTCTGGATCACGTCGGCATGCGTGCCGAACAAAGTATCGTAGCCGTAGAGCAGCGGCGGCGTCTGCGATTTGGCAAGCTTGGGCGCGGGCGCATAGGCGCGCCGCTCATGCATGATCGCCTTGCGGATTTCGATCGCGGCGCGGGCCAGCGGCTGCAAGAAGATTTTTTCCGGCAAGCCTATCGGCGCGACCGTGCTGGCGCCTTCCTGGCCGAGCGCGTCGAGCGCCACCACGCGCAGGTTTACTTTCATGCCGGCGTAAGGATGGGCGGCCAGATCGATGCTGACATCGCCGTCGGCTTCCTTGGGATCGGTCTGCGGGCCTTCCAGCGGCGTATCCACCGGCGCGGCGCCGATCAGGCCGGGCGGCGGATCGACGGGCGTTGCGCGCAGCACGATCTCGCGCACGCCAAAATCGTCAGCCGCCTTCCATTTGAAGACCAGTTTGTCTTTATCGATTTTCGGCGCGGTTTCGAAAGACGCGGTCGGCGGCTTGTCGGCGACCGGGTCGATCTGCCAGCGCGCCTTGGTCTGAAACCGCACGACGCGCAGCGAGCCCGCGCTTGGCAGCGTCATATGCGCTTCATAGGCGCCGTCAGCGGCTTTCTTGAATTCGGTTTCGCGGTGACCGCCCCGGCCATCGAATTTCAGTTTCGGCGCGCCGACCGGGCCGGTGACGCGCACCGTTACCTCCACGCTTGGCGGGGTGACGACGCGCTGGCCGATGCGCTCGCTCAGGGAAACCGGCGCGGCGTTGGTGTAGGCGGCTGGCGCGACCCATGCTTCGATCTCCATCGGCCCGTCGCCCAGCAGCGGGCCGGGATCGGGGATGAAGGCGCGCGTCAGCCGGTCGGGCGCCGAAAGCCCGGCAAACAATAGGCCCGCCGCCACGGCGGCGATCGCGGCATAGCGCAGTCCGAACCGGTCGATCTTCTTGACGCCCCAAACAGCGGGCGCGGCCACCGCGCGCATGGCGGCGTCGCGCGCGCGGCCCTGCTGATGCTCCCACAGCGCGAGCGACATGGGATCGAGCCGCGAGGGCTGATCTTCGAGCGCGTCGAGCGCGCCTGGATCGAGCCCGGCGTCGTGCAGCAGGCGGGCGCGCGCATCCTGCCTGGTCGGCGCCGACCAGGCGCGCGCGGCGCGAAGGCCCAGCCATACCAGCACGGCCAGCACAGCGATTGTGGCGAGGCTGGCGATCAGCGGCGCAAGACGGTCCTGGCCGCCGAACAGGCCGAACGCGGCCCAGACCAGAATCAGCAGGGCGGCTGGAAAAACGGTGGGGACAAACCGTTCGAGCGCGATTGCGCGGCGGGCGCGGGCCAATTCCCGGGCAAGCTGTGCGATCGCAATTTCGTGCTTCATACCGGGCGCCAGCCTAGCAGGGGCGCGCCTGCCTCACACGCCCTTACATCACTCCGGCGACAGCCAGGGCGGCATATGCTCAAGTTTGAGCTGCGTCTCGACCTCGAAACGGTCGCGCACGACGGCAAATCGGTCTCCCGAAACGAGAACTTCCGGCGTTATAGGACGCGAATTATAAGCCGAAGACATGACCGCGCCATAGGCGCCGGCGGTCATTAACGCCACCAGATCGCCGGCTTTCAGGGGCGGAAGCGGGCGGGCTCTCGCAAAAGTGTCCCCGGTTTCGCAAATCGGGCCGACGACGTCGATCGGCATGCGCGCCGCGCCCGCGGGCGGCTCGGCCACCGGTTGGATATCGTGAAACGCGTCGTACATGGCCGGCCGAATCAAATCGTTCATCGCCGCGTCGAGCACCAGGAACTGGCGGTCAGGCCGCTCCTGGATGCGGATGACGCGCGAAAGCAGAATGCCGGCATTGCCGGCGATGAGGCGGCCCGGCTCGAAGGCCAGCGCAATGTCCATGCCCTCGAACACGCGATTCACCATCGCGCCGTAGGCGGCGGGCGTGGGCGGTTCGGGCTCGTGGAAATACGGAATGCCGAGCCCGCCGCCGAGATCGAGATGGTCGATCGTGCGGCCCTCGGCGCGCAAACGCTCGGCCAGCGTGCGCATCAATCTGAACGTCTCTTCGAGCGGGCTCAAATCCTTGATCTGGCTGCCGATATGCACGGCAAGGCCCTGCGGGCGGAGATTACGGCTTTGCGCCGCCTGGTGATAAAGCGCGATCGCGTCCTCGGCGCTGACGCCGAATTTCGCATCGCCCCCGCCCGTCGAAATCTTCGAATTGCCGCCGGCGCCGATGCCGGGATTAACCCGGATCGAGATCGCCGGATTCGCCCGCGCACGCTTTGCCACTTCTTCGAGCATCGCCAGTTCGGCGATGCTCTCGATGTTGATTTGCGCCACGCCGACGCTGCACGCGAAGGCGAGTTCGTCCTCGCTTTTGCCGACGCCGGAAAAGATGATGCGATCCGGCGGCACGCCGGCTTTCAGCGCGCGTGCGATTTCGCCGGCCGAAACGGTGTCGGCGCCGGCGCCGCGGCGCGCCAGGGTGGCGAGCACGGCGAGGTTGGAATTGGCTTTCACCGCGAAGGCGATGAGCGGGGTGCGCGGCGCCAGGGCGGCCTTGAACACGTCGTAATGGCGTTCGAGCGTGGCGCTCGAATAGACGTAGGCCGGCGTACCGACTGCTTGTGCGATGGCGCCCAGGGGCACGTCTTCGCAGACCATCTGGCCTTGGCGATAGGTAAAGTGATGCATGCGGTGAAGCGGTCAGCCGCCTGGCGGCTGCTGGTTTGGCATAGACATGGGCGAAATAGGCGTGTGGCCCATCGGAACATTTGGCGGACCCAGCGGCGGGCGTTCCGGCGCCGTCGAGGGCGCGCGCGCGGCCGCTTCGGCTTTCAGCCGTTCCTGCTCGGCATAATAATCCCGCCGGGCCTTGCCCCACATCGGCGCGGGCTTCTCAAGGCCTGTTCTCACGCCGCACGAGGCGAGCGCCAGGCTGGCGGCGAACATGCCGATCAGCGGAAAAAGCCGTGCCTTCATGCGCCTCATTCCCCCAATTGCTTCCGCCAGCGCGCGACCTGCTCGCGCACCCGTACGGGCGCTGTGCCGCCAAAGCTAGCACGGCTTTCGACCGAACGCTCCACCGAGAGCGCCTCAAGCGCAGCGTCCGTGATCCGCGGCTCGATGGATTGGGCCTCCTTGAGCGGCAGGGCGTGCAATTCGGGCACGCCCAGATCCTCGGCGCGCTTGACAATCTTGCCGGTGATTTCGTGGGCCTCGCGGAACGGGACTTCCAGTTCGCGCACCAGCCAATCGGCGAGGTCCGTGGCTGTGGAATAGCCGCGCGTAGCCGCATCGCGCATGGCGGCGCGGTTGAACGTCATGGTCTGGATCATGCCGGTCATCGCCGCGACGGAGAGTTCGAACGCGTCGAACGCCTCGAACGTCAGCGCTTTGTCTTCCTGCAAATCCTTGGCGTAAGCGAGCGGCAATTTCTGAATGATCGAGGAGAGCGCGGCGAAGTTCGCCGTGATCCGCGCGGCCTTGGCGCGGATCAGCTCCGCCGCATCCGGATTGCGCTTCTGCGGCATGATCGAAGAGCCGGTCGACCATTCATCGCTCAGCCGCGCAAAGCCAAATTGCGGGCTGGTCCACAGCACGATCTCTTCCGCGAGCCGCGAGAGATGCGTCGCGGCGATGGACAGCGCGGCGATCGCCTCAAGCGCGAAATCACGCGCCGATACGGCATCGACGGAATTGGCGGCCGGCAGGTCGAAGCCGAGAGCGTCGGCCACCTCTTCGCGATTGATCGGGAAACCCGATCCGGCAAGCGCCGCGGCGCCGAGCGGGCAACCGCGCTCGCAGCGCTCAAGCGCGCCGGCGAGCCGCTCCTGATCGCGCTCCAGCATCTCGACATAGGCCAGCAGGTGATGGCCGAGCGTGATCGGTTGGGCAGTTTGCAAATGCGTGAAGCCGGGCATGATCCAGTCGGCATGGGCTTCGGCCCGCGTCAGCAGCGCTTCCTGCAACGCAGCCGAGGTGTCGAGCGACTGATCAACCGCGCCGCGGACCCACAGCTTGAAATCCGTCGCGACCTGATCGTTGCGCGAACGGGCCGTGTGCAGGCGCTTGCCGGCTTCGCCGATGCGCTCGGTGAGGCGCGCTTCGATGTTGAGGTGGATGTCTTCAAGCTCTTGTGAAAACACAAACGTCCCGGCCTCGATCTCTGCGGCGATCTGGTCGAGCCCGGCCTGTATCTTCTCGTTATCCTCGCCGGTAATGATGCCCTGCGCCGCAAGCATGGCGGCGTGGGCTTTCGAGCCGGCTATGTCTTCGCGCCACATGCGTTGATCGACGTCGATCGAGGCGTTGATCGCCTGCATGACGGCGCTAGGCTTGGCCGCGAACCGGCCGCCCCACATCTCCTGGCCTTTTGGTGGTTTGGAACTGGACATGAGCGAAACGCCCGCCGAACTTTCAAAAAAACCGCGCTTGCCCGCCTGGATCGCGGGCCTCGCGCTGATGGGGATAGCCGCGCTCGTCTACGTGGTTTTCCTCGCCGTTTCAAAGCCTGAGAAGATCGATCTGAAAACTTTGGCGCATGGTGCGTTCGCCAAGCTGGAAATCCTCGCCCCGCCACCGCCCCAGCCGGCCAGCCGCTTTACCGATGCGGCGGGCAAAGAGCGGACTTTGGCCGAGTGGCGCGGCAAGGTGGTGGTGCTGAACCTGTGGGCGACATGGTGCACGCCGTGCCAGAAGGAAATGCCCAGCCTCGCCAGGTTCGCCAAGAATGCCGGCGGGCGGGTCGCGGTAATCCCGGTCAGCGTGGACAAGGCCGAGGACCGCGGGCTCGCCATACGCACGCTGAAAAAGCTGAGCGGCGACCAGCTAGGATTTTACAGCGACCCATCCTATGCGATCGCGTTCGACGCCCAGACGCAGAGTTTTCCCGCCACGATCATCTATTCGCGCGACGGCGTTGAACTCGCGCGGCTGAACGGCGACGCCGATTGGACTTCTCCGGAAGCTGCAAAGCTTGTGAAGGCGGCGCTGACGAATTAGCGCGTAATCGCGGCGCGCATCTTCGCGGTCTGCGCTTTCACCGAGTCCATCAGCTTGCGCACGTCGCCGCCATTGGCGTCGAGCTGGGCGAGGAAGTCGCCCTGCTGCTGCGTCACTAGCGACAGTGAGTTCTCTGAAAACTTCAGCGCCACATCGACGACCTTCCAGGCGCCGTTGGGATAAAGCTGCAAGTCCCAATCCACTCGCAGGGGCGTACCGTTTTTCTGCGCGATCTCGGTAAGCACCAGCGACCGCTTGACGCCGTTTTTGTCGTAATCGCGACTGCGCAAGACCTTGATCGCGTTGCCGCGATATTGATCGAGTTGCGTCTCGTAGACCACGAGGCCGTATTCCTTGAACGTCGCAACCCAGTCCTTGTAGAGCGCCAGATCGGCGCGCGCCTGGCGCGCATATTTGCCCAGCACGAAGCTGGCGACGGCAGGCATATCGGCGAATTTGTCCATTAGCGCGGAGAATGTCGCCCGCCGCTCGGCGGCCGATTTGGTCTCCGCCAGCGCGTTCAGTACGCCTTGCGCATTGCTCTGCACGAACGCTTCGGTGGTCTTGTCGGCAAGCGCTGGCGACGCAACCATCAAAGACGCCAATGCGGCGCTGGCGAAAATCATCGCGCCGCGGCGTGACAGTTCTGTAATCATGGTGTTGGCGTCTCCGTCGCCGCGCTTGGCTCCACTCCATCAAGTAGGGGGGCGCCAAAATCAGGCAAGTCTTCGGCGCTATCTTGTCCATTTCGGATTAGGCTACGCCGTGACTGCGCGTAGGCGGTTCTTAGCGTCACATATGAGTCTGGAGACGTCGCGCGCAAATTTGCAACAGCCTCAAGAGAATCCGTGCGCGCGGTAATTAGCGCGGCGCCGGCGCGGGTGTAGCGAAGGGCAGTATCGCCATCGAACCGAGCGTAGGTAAGGGGATCGAGCCCGAGATCAACGATTGATCCAACAGCGTCGCGCAAACTGGACGGCCCCAGGATCGGCAACATGATATAAGGGCCGGGCTTGGCGCCGTATTTTCCCAGCGTCTGCCCGAAATCCTCATCGTGACGCTCAAGGCCGAGGGCCTTGGCCGGATCGAACAAGCCCAAAATACCGATCGTGGTGTTGAGGCCGAACCGGAGCGCGGTTACGCCCGCCCGCTCAGGGTCGCCTTGAAACAGATCATTCGCGAAAATCACCGGCGAGCCGAGATTGTTCACCCAATTGCGCACGCCGCTGCGCAACGGCGTCGGCGTAATGCGCTGATACGTGCGGGCGAAGGGTTCGGCGAAGGTGCGGTCCACGGCGTTGTTGAACGCATAGACTTTGCGGTTCCAGCCCTCCCAGGGATCGGGCACGCTGCTCGCGTCGGCCGCGGCCAATTCTGGCGCAGGCGCCTTCGAGGGAGGCGTTTGTGCGCCGGCCTGGGCGCAACCCATGCCCAAGCCGATCACCAAACTGGCGGCTGCCGCCTTCGTCCGATCCAAAATATTCCCCTCGCGTTAGCGCATATTGGTTAACGCGCGCGGATTTCAACAAAGAAGCCTTTCAAACTCGTTCGTGACGTGTCATATAAAGATATCTTTATATGTTGAAGTGAGCGGGTTACGTGTCCTCGCTGGATCAAATAGTGGCGGCCTTGCGCGCCGCCGGGGAGACATCCCGGCTGCGGGCGTTGGCTCTGTTGGGTCATGGCGAACTGGCGGTGGGCGAGCTTGCCCAGGTGCTGGGCCAAAGCCAGCCGCGGGTTAGCCGGCATATGCGGCTGCTGACCGAATCCGGTTTGGCCGAACGGGCGCCGGAAGGGGCGTGGGTGTTCTACCGGCTTGCCGCGGAAGGCTCATCCGGGCGGGCGATGGTCGATGAGTTGCTGAAGACCCTGGACCCCTCCGATCCCGTTCTGGTCGAGGACGGCCGGCGCCTGGCGGCCGTACGCACCGCGCGGGCTGACGCGGCGCAAAGTTACTTTGCCGAAAACGCCGAGGATTGGGATCGCTTGCGCTCGCTGCATTTGCCGGAGGCCAACATCGAAAGCGCGATGCGGGAGGCGGCGGGCGAGGGGCCGTTCGGGTTGATGATCGATGTCGGCGTGGGATCAGGGCGCATGCTGGCGGTGTTCGCCGACCGCGTCCGCCGCGCCGAGGGGTTCGACACCAGCCGGCAAATGCTGTCCGTCGCGCGCGCGACGCTGGCTAGTCTGCCGGAGGGGCGCGCGGCTGTCCGGCTGGGCGATGTCTATGCGCCGCCTTTCGCGGCAGGCAGCGCCGATCTTGTCACCGTACACCAGGTTCTGCATTTCCTGCCCGACCCGGGCCGCGCGGTGGCGCAGGCGGCGGCTTTGCTTAAGCCGGGCGGGCGCCTGATGATCGCCGACTTTGCGCCGCATGGGCATGAATTCCTGCGCGAACAGCACGCACACCGGCGGCTCGGATTTTCCGACGAGGAAATCATGCGCTGGTGCGCGGCGGCGGGCCTGCCGGAGGTGAAAACGGTAACCCTTGCGCCCCAGGATGGACGAGCCGAGGCGCTCACCGTGAAAATCTGGGTGGCGGACAAGGCTGGCGCACGCAAGGAGAAGGCCGCATGACGAATCTCGCCAGGCTGGATTCTTCAATCGCCCAGGCCGCCGAACGCATCCGCGCGCCGCGCGTGTCGTTCGAGTTTTTTCCGCCGAAAACCGAAAAACTCGAAACCGTGCTTTGGGAATCGATCGGCAAACTAGCCCCGCTCAATCCCAGTTTCGTCTCGGTCACGTACGGCGCCGGCGGCTCGACGCGTGACCGTACGCACCGCACCGTCTCGCGCATCGTGGCCGAGACGCCGCTGAAGCCGGCCGCGCATCTGACCTGCGTGGCGGCCACGCGCGACGAAGTCGATGATGTGCTGCGCAATTACTGGGAGGCGGGCGTGCGCCACGTGGTGTGTCTGCGCGGCGATCCGCCGGGCGGGCTCGGCACGGATTATGCGCCCCATCCCAACGGCTACGCCAACGCCGCCGAACTGGTCGCCGGCGCGCGCAAGATCGCGCCGTTCGAGATTTCCGTCGCGGTGCATCCCGAGCGCCATCCCTCGAGCCCGAACTGGGCGCATGAAGTCGATAATTTCAAACGCAAGCTCGATGCGGGGGCGGTGCGCGGAATCTCGCAATTCTTTTTCGACCCCGAGATGTTCTTGCGTATGCGCGACCGCTTCGCCGATTACGGCGTCGAGGCGCCGCTGCTGCCGGGGATCATGCCGGTGACCAATTTCGCCGGCCTGCAAAAGATGGCGGCCGGTTGCGGCGCCACGATCCCCGATTGGCTGACGACGATGTTCGGCGGGCTGGACGATGATCCCGATACGCGCCGCCTCGTCTCGGCCGCGATCGCGGCGCAATTGTGCGCGCGTCTTGCCAGCGAAGGCGTCGGCGATTTCCACTTCTACACGCTCAACCGCGCCGATCTAACGCTCGCGCTGTGCCGCATGCTGGGCGTAAAACCAGCGCACCAACAGGCCGCTCCATGAAGAAACTCATCCTCGCCGCCGCGCTGCTCGTCTGCGCTCCCTTTGCGAACGCCCAGACCGGGTCGCCGCGCTGGAGACAGCCGGCAGAGCCGATGCGGCTGATCGGCGAAATCTACAACGTCGGGACGGTTGGACTTTCGATTTGGCTGATCAAGACGCCCGCCGGCGACATCCTGATCGACAGCGGCCTGCCCACTACGCCGCCGCAGATCGAAGCCAATCTCGCGAAAATCGGCGTCAAGCCGACGGATATAAAAATCCTGCTCAACAGCCACGCCCATTACGATCACGCTGGCGGATTTGTTCAGTTGAAGAAAGACACGGGCGCAAAGCTCTACGCCAGCGCGCCCGATAAGCCGCTGCTTGAAGGCGGCTATTTCCCAGGGCGGAAGAAGGATGGCGCCTTCGGCTTTCCGGCCGTGAAGGTGGATTGCACACTGGCTGATGGCCAGCGGGTGACGCTCGGCGGCGTCACGCTTACCGCGCACATCACATCCGGCCATACGCCCGGCTGCACCACATGGACGATGCCGGCGACGGAGGCGGGCAAGACCTATGAGGTCATGTTCTTCTGCAGCGCGACGCCGGGCGACAACAAGTTTGTCGGGCCGGAGACGTCCTATCCCGGGATTGTCGCGGCGTATCGGCGTACGTTCCGCGAGGCGCGCAAGATCAAGGCCGACGTATTCCTCGCGCCGCATCCGGAACAAATTCCCGATTTTGAGGCCAAGCGCGACAAGCTGCTGGCCAATCGCGCCGCCGGCTCGGCGGAAAATCCGTTCGTCGATCCCGGCGCCCTGGGCGTTGCGATGGATGGGTATCAAATTCAGTTCGAAAAGAGATTGGCCGAGCAGACCAAAGCGCTGGGGCAAAAGCCGTGACCCGCGCCGAACGTCTCGCCAGGATAAACGATGCGCGGCAGCGCCGGATTCTGATCCTCGACGGCTCTATGGGCGCGTATATTCAGACGTTTGGCCTCAAGGAGGAGGATTTCCGCAAAGGCCGGTTCGCCGATCACAAGAGCGCGCTGCGCGGCAATACGGATGTGCTGTCGCTGACGCGGCCGGACGTGATCACGAAGGTGCATGAAGCCTATCTCGATGCCGGCGTTGATGTCGTCGCCACCAATACGTTCAGCGCCACGACAATCAGCCAGGCCGAATACGATCTGCAATCGGCGGTGCATGATCTCAACGTCGAGAGCGCGCGGCTGGCGCGCGCGGCGTGCGACGCTGCCGAAGCAAAGGATGGGCGCGTGCGGCTTGTGGCCGGCGGCATGGGGCCGACGACGAAACTGCTCTCGCTCTCGCCCGACGTTTCCGATCCGGCGTTTCGCGATTGCGATTTCGATACGATGGCGCGCGCCTACAAGCAGCAGGCGCTCGGCCTGATGGAAGGCGGCGCCGATTTGCTGCTGATCGAAACCATCACCGACACGCTGAACTGCAAGGCCGCGCTCTGGGGCGCGTGGGAAGCGTTTGACGAAACGGGGATCGAACTGCCGTTCTGGATTTCCGGCACGATCACCGACAAATCCGGCCGCACGCTTTCGGGCCAGACCGTCGAAGCGTTCTGGAACGCGATCCGGCACGCCAAGCCGTGGGCCGTGGGCCTGAACTGTGCTTTGGGGCCGGACGATATGCGCGCGTTCCTGGCCGATCTGGCGCGCGTCGCGGAATGCCCGGTGTCGGCCTATCCCAACGCCGGCCTGCCCAACGCGATGGGCGGTTATGACGAGACGCCCCACTCGATGGAAAAGCATTACGGCGAATGGGCGCGGGCGGGGCTGGTGAACATCCTCGGCGGCTGCTGCGGCACGACGCCCGAGCATATCAGCCACCTCAAACATACCGTCGAAGGCGTCGCGCCGCGCGCAATCCCGACGGTGGAGCGCAAGATGCGGCTGAGCGGACTGGAGCCGTTCAATGCCGCGGCCTAGGGGGTATACTGGGGTATATGGGGGTATATTGACTACCCGAGCGCCGCGCTCTATATTCCGCGTCGAGGAGATGACGCATGGCGGTTGTCGAAGTGCGCGATTTCGTGATCTGGCCGAAGCATATTCACGGCGACCCTGCGTTGTCGCAGACGCTGTTGGCGCTGCGTCAGGGCGATACGGTCGAGTTGGTGATAGATGGTTTTCGCGGCGCCTGGCGGAAAATGGACGATCAGCCGGACGGCAAGCCCACGCCCGGCATAAGGCCCGTCGCGGCGATGAAAATGTTCTGGAGCCGGCTATATCGCGAACGGCGCGGCGAAACGGTCGATCTCAAGCTATCCGGCGCATCACCTGCAGAAGCGCTCGATCGCCAAGCTGCATTGCAGGCGCTGCTTTCACTCGGCGGTTTAGGCTGGCGCTCGCAGGAGCCTTACGGCGAGCGCGACGAATTGCACGATCGATGACGATTTCGATCGACACAAACATTTTCGTTTACCTTGCCGATGGCCGAGATCCTAAAAAGCAATCGATTGCTCGCGACATTGTCGCGCGCGCGCCCAGCGTTGGCGCACGCGTGGCGCTACAAGTGGTTGGTGAGATCAACAGCGCGCTGTGCAAACGTCTGCGCCGGACGCCGTGGGAAGCTGCGCAAGTGGCGCGAAACGTGATGACCGCGTTCGAGACGTTTGCATATGATGAGCGTTGCGTCTCGCAAGCGCTGGCCGAGGCGGCGGCGGGACGCTGGTCGTATTGGGACGCGGTGTTGGTCTTCGCCGCCGGCCAAGCGGGCTGCACTGCCTTGCTGACGGAGGATATGCAGCACGGTGGCAGGCTGGGCGCCGTGGAGATTGTAAATCCATTTGGGCCGAACGGCCTGACAGACCGCGCGCGCGAATTGCTGTAATGAGCTTTTCCAATTTCATCATCGTCGGCGAGCGCACGAACGTCACGGGCAGCGCTAAATTTCGCAAGCTGATCGAGGCGGACGATTATGCCGGTGCGCTCGCGGTGGCGCGCCAGCAGGTCGAAAGCGGCGCCAACGTGCTCGACGTGAACATGGATGCCGCGCTGATCGACGGCCCTAAGGCGATGACGCGGTTTTTGAACCTGATCGCCGGCGAGCCGGATATCGCACGCGTGCCGATCATGGTCGATAGCTCGAAATGGAGCGTGATCGAGGCCGGCCTGAAATGCGTTCAGGGCAAGTGCATCGTCAATTCGATTTCCATGAAGGAAGGCGAGACCGAGTTTCTCAAGCACGCCGAGAAAGTCCGCCGCTATGGCGCCGCCACGGTGGTGATGGCGTTCGACGAGGAGGGCCAGGCCGATACGCGCGACCGGAAATTTTCCATTTGCGAGCGCGCCTACAAACTACTGACAGACAAAATTGGCTTCGCGCCGGAAGATATCATCTTCGATCCGAACATCTTCGCGGTGGCGACCGGCATTGAGGAACATGCCACTTACGCGCTGGCGTTTTTCGAAGCTACGGCGCTGATCCGGCAGAACCTGCCTTATGCGCATATTTCTGGCGGCGTCTCTAACGTCTCGTTCAGCTTCCGCGGCAATGAGCCGGTGCGCGAGGCGATGCATGCGGTGTTCCTGTATCACGCGATCCGCGCAGGCATGGACATGGGGATCGTCAACGCCGGTTCGCTGCCGGTTTACGATGACATCGAGCCGGAATTGCGCGAGCGGGCCGAGGACGTGCTGCTCAATCGCCGCAGCGATGCGACCGAACGGTTGCTGGAAATTGCCGATCGCGCCAAGAACACGTCCAAGAAAGACGCCAAGGACGAAAAGGTCTGGCGCGGGCTCGATGTCGAGGCGCGGATTTCTCATGCGCTGGTCCATGGCATCACCGAGTTCATCACCGAAGATATCGAGGAGGCGCGGCTGAAAGCGGCAAAGCCGCTCGACGTGATCGAAGGCCCGCTGATGGCGGGCATGGGCGTCGTCGGCGATCTCTTCGGCGCCGGGAAAATGTTTTTGCCGCAGGTGGTTAAATCGGCGCGCGTGATGAAGCAGGCGGTCGCGGGTCTTATTCCCTACATGGAAGAAGAAAAAGAGCGCACGGGCCTGGCCGGAAAATCCAACGGCAAGATCGTCATGGCGACCGTGAAGGGCGATGTGCACGACATCGGCAAGAACATCGTCGGCGTGGTTTTGCAGTGCAACGGCTACGACATTTTCGATCTCGGCGTGATGGCGCCGTGCGACAAGATTCTGGACAAGGCGGTCGAGGTCGGCGCCGATGCCATCGGGCTTTCCGGTCTGATCACGCCGAGCCTGGAAGAAATGACGTTCGTGGCGTCCGAGATGGAGCGGCGCGGCATGAAGCTGCCGCTGCTTATCGGCGGCGCTACGACCTCGCGCACGCACACGGCGGTGAAGATCGCGCCGGCCTATTCGGGGCCGGTGATCTATGTCGTCGACGCCAGCCGCGCCGCGCCGGTCGTTTCGAAATTGCTCTCGGAGGAACGCGCCACGCTGATCGGCGAAACGCGGCGCGATTACGATGCGGCGCGCGAGAGCTATTTCGCCAGCCAGGACAAACGCCCGCGCCTGCCGATCGTGGCTGCGCGCGCGCGCGCGCCGAAACTGGATTTCGCGTCGCCGGCGAGGCCTGCGCTCCTGGGGCTGAAGAGCTTCGAGGATTATCCGCTGGCGGAATTGGTTCCGTATATAGACTGGACGCCGTTTTTCGCGTCCTGGGATCTGGTCGGCCGTTATCCGATGATCCTTGAGGATGATGTCGTCGGCGAAGCCGCCAAAAGCTTGTTTGCCGACGCACAGGCGATGCTGACGCAAATGGTGGCGGAAAAATGGGTGCGGGCCTCCGGTGTGATCGGCTTCTGGCCGGCCAATCGCGCGGGCGACGATATCGTGCTCTACACCGATGATACGCGCAAAAATGAATGCGCGCGGCTGCACACGCTGCGCCAGCAGATCGACAAGCCGCAGACCTATGCGTTGTCTGACTTCGTCGCCCCGCCTGGCGCGGCCGACTATGTCGGCGGCTTTGCGGTGACGGCGGGGATCGGCGAAACGGAGCGATCGGAAGCCTTCAAGAACGCCGGGGACGATTATTCCTCGATCATGGTCAAGGCGCTGTGCGACCGCTTGGCCGAGGCTTTTGCCGAACAACTGCATGCGCGTGTGCGCCGCGAGTTCTGGGGCTACGCCCCCGATGAACAGATCAGCATTGACGACGTAATCGCGGAAAAATATCGCGGCATCCGCCCGGCGCCCGGTTATCCGGCCCAGCCCGACCACACCGAGAAGCTTACGCTTTTCGATCTGCTGGAAGCGGAAAAGCGGACCGGCATGCACTTGACCGAAAGCCTGGCGATGACGCCGGGATCGTCCGTCAGCGGGCTCTATTTCGCCCATCCCGATGCGGAATATTTCGGCGTTGGGCGGATCGACCGCGACCAAGTCGCCGATTATGCGGCGCGCAAGGGCTGGACGCTGCAAACCGCCGAACGCTGGCTGGCGCCGAACCTGGCGTATGAGCCGGCGCGGGCGGCCAGGGACGCGGCGTAAAGCCTTCGTTCACCTTCAAAAGGCAAATGCTGTGTTAACGAGACTTGATCAGCCCCGCAAAGGGCGTCACCGGATTAGAGATGAGCAGGGCGCTTCCCCGCATCAATCCCTGGACGTTCGGCGCGATCGGCGTGGCCGCGTTCGCGACCGCCTGCGTCACATCTTCGCCGATGCGCAGCGCCGGCATGCGCGTCGGCCTGCCCGGACCCTACGTGACGCAGGACGGACGTGGTGAAGCGCTCGGCGGTCCGCCGCGGATCATTCCGGCGCCGCCGATGTCCTGCGTGCCGTTCGCCCGCTCGCGATCCGGCATCAATATACAGGGCGATGCGCATCTGTGGTGGGCGGCGGCGCCGGCCGCCGGCTATCGCGAAACCAGCCGGCCCGAGCCGGGCGGGGTAATCGTCATCCGTATCGGAGAGAGCGGCGAGCGCGGCCATGTCGCTTACGTCAAGCGCATTGGCTCGTCGCGGGAAATATACGTCGATCACGCCAACTGGCACGGGCGCAACGAAGTAGCGGTCGATGTTCCGGTCATTGACGTCTCGCCCCATAATGACTGGTCGCAGGTGCGGGTGTTCTGGGTCGACAGCGGCCAACTAGGCGCCCGAACCTATAGCGTCGATGGCTTCATTGAGCCGCAAGGGCGCGCTCCGGGCGCATAAGGCGCCGCTGACGCATTCACATTCCAGTTTCCGCCCGCTAGGGTTTCCCCGATTGCGACGGGGGAAGACGTGGCGGAATTGACGCTTGAGCCGGCCGCGCCGGCTAAATCCAGGAAGGCGGCGAAGACTGCAAAGCCAAAGCCGGCGAAACGCGGCGGCATTCTCTTGTTCGAATGGCTGACCGACAATTTCGTCTTCAAGAATTTCATTCTGGTTTGCATCATCCTCAATTCGATAGCGCTCGGCTATGACGCCCATTACGGGCCAAACAATCCGTACCACGCGTTTATCGACGAACTCGACAACATCTTTCTCTACATTTTCACGGCCGAGCTTTTACTCGAGTTTCTCGCGGCCGGTCCCTCGCGCTACGTGAAAGACGGCTGGAACCTGTTCGATTGTTTCATTGTCGGCGTTTCCTACATGTCGGCGATTCCGGGGATCACCGCGCTGCGGACGTTCCGCGTGCTGCGCGTTCTGCGTCTGGTTTCCAACGTGCCGCAGATGCGGCGGGTGGTGGAGGCGCTGATCCACGCCCTGCCGGGCATTTTCGCCACCGTCATGGTGCTGGTCGTGGTGTTCTATATCGGCGCGGTGATGGCGACGACGATGTTCCGCGCCGAAGATGGTTTTCACAATCTCGGCGATTCGGCGCTGACGCTGTTCCAGCTTTCGCAGTTTGACGGCTGGGGCGATACGGTTGTGCGGCTCGATGCGAAATACCCCTACGCCTGGGCGTTTCTGATGGGCTTTACGGTGATCGCCGCGTTCGCGGTGTTGAACCTTTTCATCGGCGTGATCGTGGATGCGGTCGCCGCCACGCCGCGCGAGGCGATGAAAAAAGAAGTCGCCGAGATCAAGGAAGACGTCGAGGAAATCCAGAAGGATATTCACGAGGACGTCGGCGAAATAGCCGAGGCCCAAGAGGACGCCGCGACGATGCAAAAGGAGATGCTGGCCGAATTGCGCGCGTTGCGCGCCGAACTTGCCGCCGTCAAAAGCGCGCCTTCCGCGACCTAGACTAGCGAGTGGCTTCAAATATTCCGGTGCCGCCGCCATCCCAGGATTCAACGCCCTGGATTGAAGTCACGCCAACCGCGCCGCGATAGGTTGTGCGGACGCTGTTAGGGAATCCGAAGATGATCGTATCGCCATTTTGGCACCAGGAGCCTGCCTTGGCGCCGTCCTGCGTCCATGTACCATCCGCCTTGAACTCAATCGTCCAGGGACCCGTCCAGTCGGCGCCGTCGTCTCGCTGACGCAGCGTCCACTTGGCGAGCGCTGGTGAGTTTGGTTGAGGTTCGTAGACGCCGCAGGCGAGTGGATTCGGATCGGCGGCCTTTTCCTGCGCCGCTGCGGCGGTCGCAAACAAGCCAACCAGACAAACCAGAGCGGATTTTGAAATTTGCCTGCGCATTTCAGC
>DASZPV010000053.1:0-11298 GCA_035549875.1 Caulobacterales bacterium | reverse complement strand
GGAATCGACCCCGAAACCGCCCGCGCCTTCCACGACGAAACGCTCCCGAAAGAAGCGCACAAGACCGCGCATTTCTGCTCCATGTGCGGCCCCAAATTCTGCAGCATGAAAATCAGCCAGGAGATACGCGACACGGCGCGGGCGCAGAATGATGTGGCGAGTGCGGAGGCCGGGATGGAGGAGATGAGCAGGAAGTTTCGGGAAGGTGGTGGGGAGATAGATGTGAAGGTGCAAGCTTAACCTAGCTTGGCCTTCGTTTAGGAATCGGCCAAACTTTCAACCGTGAGTAAAAAACGAAATTCACGGGCTTGGCGTCATGCTGAGGCCTATTTTGCGGTGCTATGCGCGAACGCCGGCGCGACTTGCAACAAAGCGCATCAAGATGAACATGGCTGGGACTATTTCGTCGAGTTTCCTCCCGCACCAGATCAGCGCAAACCGCTCGACTTACTCAAGCCGCCCGTGAAGTGCTTGGTTCAAATCAAGTCCACGACAACCACCCCAAGCGCCACAAAAATGAAGCTTTCCAATGCGCTGACCTTAGCGAAAACGGAAATACCGTGCTTCGTCGCAATGTTCTTGTATTCGGGAGACGAGGCCTCACCCAAGGCAGTCGTAATCCACCACTTTTGGGAAGGTGAAATTCGGCGAACCCTAAAGCTGGCGAGAGAGCTGGATGCGTCAGGCGACGACGCTCCGCATAAAGCCGATTTTCGCCTGCCATTTTCTTCCGGCTCTCAATTAAGTCCGACTGATCTCCTTAGCGAGTTAGCGAAAATCGTCGAGGCTCAAGGATCAACGTATGGGCAGAAAAAGCGTCTTTTCGGAGAAACCGTCGGGTTCGAAGATGAGTACGCATCGGGCAACATAACTTACGCCACTGGAGTCACCCTTGATGATATCGTCGACCTCCATCTCGGCATCAAAGACGAGCTTAAGACCTCAAAATTTCGTATGGTTTCAAAGCGGTTTGGAATTGAAGCAAGAGAACCGATAGCGGATGTGACCTCTGAGGGGACCGTTCGCATTAGCGCCACGCCGCGTGATTGTAACCTTTTACTGGCGAGCAAGACGTCAAGTGCACGCGTAAAGCTGCCGGCGAAATTGTTCACACCAGGCATTCCTGATCTCCCACGCGAAAAGCTGAAAGCTCGTGTCGTTTGCGATTTTGGGGAGTTTATCTTTCTGCCAGAGCAGGGAAAGATTGAGTACAATTTTCATCTGGGGCTTGATGAACCTAGCGAGCCTCGGCGACTTCTCGATCTCGCTGAGCTTCTAAGTGTTTGCGACGGAGTCGCGATTGATGTGCAGCTCATGGTCGATGACTGCATACTTCTTAGCGGGGATGGAACGGTCGACAAATTTATCAAAACTGGCCCATGGCTAGCCGACATCATCGAGTTTTTAAGGCACCTGATCAGCGCAGATGCCAACCTGCAAACAGCATGCACATTTGACTCTCTACTTCGCAACCATGACCAGTTGCATGCCTACATGGCACTTATTTGCTCTACCGCGCCAACAACCGGTTCAGCAAATTTCGACTGGACCGCGGCCCCGGTGCTTGGACCCGCAGTGTGTTATTATTTGGCTAGTGCGCCCTTCGGGGATGCCGTTGTCGCAAGTATTGTGCGTCGAGATGTAGAGGTGCTTCCCAGCGACACGGACGGCCGTACGCCGGTGAAATTTGGCAATGTCATATTCGCTCGACCTCGAATAGTTGCGCGAACACATGCCGCCAGCGAACAGCTAGCCAAAGAAATGGAAAGACTTTCTTCGGCTGATCACGCTCTGCCGGTGCTCGCCTTCGGCGATCTCGGCTTGCTCGCTAAAGAGGTCGATAACGGTTAGGCTCGCGGGGCAACTCGTCGATTTCAAACGAAGCGCAATGCCCGACCTCATCATCATCGCCGGCCCGAACGGCGCGGGCAAAACGACCTTCGCCAGGGAATATCTATCCGCCGAATGCGCGGGCGTAGCCTTCGTCAACGCGGACGAAATTGAGCGCGCGCTGCGCGCCGCCGATCCGGCCGCCAGCGAAATCGCCGCCGCGCGCGAAATGCTGGTGCAGATGGACGCGATCATCCGCGCCGGCCAATCCCTCGCCATCGAAACCACGCTCGCCTCGCTCACCTACGTCCGCAAAATCCCCGCATGGCGCGCCGCTGGCTATGCCGTGCGCCTGATCTACGTCCGCCTTCCCAACGTCGAGGCATCGCTCGAACGGGTCCGCCGCCGCGTCGCTTCCGGCGGCCACAACATTCCCGAGGCCACGATCCGCCGCCGCTTCGGCAGAAGCCTCGACTATCTGGAAAAGTTCTACAAACCGCTGGTCGATAAGTGGTATGTTTGGGAAAGTCTCGATGGCGGCTTCCGTCTGGCTGAATCGTGGGACGATCAATGACCCGCAAGACCGAAGTCGAAGAAATGGACGCCGCCTTCAAGCGCGCCGCGTGGAAAGCCGTCCGCGGCACGCGCGAAGATAAGGCCGGGCGGTTTTATCCTGAGCCGAAGGCGACAGTGGTGAAAGAAGGCGCCACGCCTTCATTCGAGGCTGAAAAACCAAAGCGTTAGCCCGAAACTGGCAATCTTTGCCAATTCGCGCTATCCTCCCTTATGGCCACCCGCAACATCAACCTCACCGACGCCCTCGACCGCTTCGTCGCCGAGAAGGTGGAATCCGGCTCCTATCAGAACGCCAGCGAGGTGATCCGCGCCGGCCTGCGGCTGCTGCAGATCGAGGAAGAAGAGCGCGCCCGCAAGATCGCCGCGTTTAACGCCGCGGTTCAAGTGGGGCTGGACGAGCTGGATCGCGGCGAAGGCATCGAAGTCACCGACATCGACGCCTTCATGGATGAGATCGAGCGCGAAGTGTTGGCCGAGATCGAAGCTGAGCAGCAGGCGCCCGCGAAGTGAACCGCTTGATTGTTTCGCCGCAAGCGCGGCGCGACATCGCTGACATTCTGCGGACAAGCGCAAGGCGTTTCGGCGTCGCGGCCAGCCGTCGCTACCATCATCTGATCACACAAGCGCAGAAAGACCTGGTGCGCGACGCTACTCGCCCCGGCGTCCAGACGCGCGGTCAACTGCGGCTCTACCATCTGCGCTTCGCACGCAATCACACGAAAGCCGAGCAACACGTGGGAGCGCCGCGCCACCTTCTTGTCTTCCGATTGGACAGTACAATGATTGAGGTTGTGCGGGTGCTGCACGATTCGATGGACATCGAAGCGCATCTCGAAACCGAGAGCGGCAATGACAATTAGTCTAGGGACGATCAGTGGATCGCGCGTCAGCGCGAGACGGATGCGATTGAACGCAGGAAACCGCGGCCCAAAAAACTTATCCTACAGCGCCAGAACGCGCGTATAATGGCCTCGCCCTGACACGGGAGGGTTTCGGAGCGCTCCGAACATCCGAAATGTCAGGGCGGCGATCGGTGTGAGCTTTGCCTTCGGGGATGAAACCGAAGGGTCCGGTGCTGTCGGAAGCGCCGCACATCGAACCGGAAAAATGGGCGCGGAGCGAAACGCTTGGACCTTCCATCCAGCGGGCGCCGGGGCAGCCGGCCATGCAACTCCTCGGGACCCGAACCGGGAAAAACGATCGCAAACCGGGGCGCGTGCATCGCGCAGGCGCTGCGCAAGCAGCGTCGCGAAAACCAATCCGGCGCGATGCTCGCGCCCCGACCTCCCGCCGCTTTGAAACGCCTGCGTTTCAAAGCAATCAAAAGAGTGCGGGCTGTTCAAACACGGAGCGAAAGCCCGTGGCCGTCGGCGCGCGCCTCCTGCTCCGGGCGTCCCCTTCTCCCGCGCGCGGGAGAAGGATATGCTCCGCCCCATGACCCGCCCGCTTCTCTTCGCCCTCGCCCTCCTCGCCGCCGCGCCCGCAGCGTACGCACAGCCCAATTGCGCGTGCACGAAATACGAGAGCGCGGCGCAATTCGTCCAGTTCAGCGACGTGATCTTCAAGGGCAAGGCGGTGGGCTCGAAGAGCCAGTATGGCGTGACAGTCACGACGTTTCAGGTGCTTGAGAAGCTAAAGGGCGAGCCCCCGAAATCGGTCGCCGTCACGCACCCGGCGCCGGGCCCCAATTCGTGCGGCGGCGTCGCGTTCACGCCAGGGCAGATCGTGGTGATCGTCGCGCAGGGCTTGCCGGAAGACCTCGGCACCACCTCCTGCCAGATCAACGCCTATCCCGAAGCCGACCTCCGGCGCGCCCTGCCGCACTGAAGGTTGAAACCGCCATCGGGCTGCGCAATATATCGGCGCGGTTCTTTGGGGGAATCACATGAGAAAGATGATCTGCGCGTCTGTACTGGCGCTGGCACTGGCTGCGTGTTCGCGGGATGCGGCAGCGCCGCCGGCCGATCCCAATCCGCATGTCGCCGCGGCCAGCCCGATCGAGGCGGGGCGCTATCTGGTCAAGCTCGGCGGCTGCAACGATTGCCACACCGCCGGCTATCTCGAGACCGGCGGCAAAGTCCCCGAAAGCGATTGGCTGACCGGGGCGATCCCGTTCGCCGGCGCCTGGGGCACGTCCTACCCGGCCAATCTGCGCCTGTCCGTGCAAAACGGAACCGAGGACGAATGGATCGCCACAATGCGCACCCGCAACGGCCTGCCGCCAATGCCGTGGAACGCGCTGCACAAGATGAACGAAAGCGATCTGCGCGCGATCTATGCGTTCATCAAATCGCTGGGCCCCAAGGGGCAGGCCGCGCCCGCCGCCCTGCCGCCCGGCCAGACGCCGAACCAGCCCTATTTCTACTTCATGCCGATTACCGGCAAGCCGCCAAAAGGCTGACGCTGCGCCATCTTTTCCGCGCTTCACCCTTCCTATACCGGTGCGGCGCAGGAAAAAGCGATGCGCCTGATAGAACGGGTTAAAGCCGAATACGCGCTGCTCGACGGCGTCGTACGCACGTTCATCGCCTATGGCCGGATCGGCAAGGAAACGCCCGGTACGGTCGGCGACGATCTGGAGAAATCGGCCGATAAATACGCCGCGAACGAAGCCTTCCGCTGCGAAGGCCACTCGCTCAGCTATGCCGAGTTCGACGCGCTCGCCAATCGCGTCGCCCATTGGGGCCGTGCGCAGGGCCTGAAACGCGGCGAGGTGGTTGCGCTGTTCGCGTTCAACTCGACCGAATATCTCGCCGTGTGGATGGGCCTGTGCAAAATCGGCGTGGTCACCGCGCTGATCAACACCAACCTGACCGGCGCGGCGCTGGCGCACTGCATCAACATCGCCGAAGCCGGCCACGTCATCGTCGATCCCGAACTTGACGGCGCCTATCAGGATGCGGCGCCCTTGCTGACCGGCAAGCCACGCGCCTGGAACCTCGACGGCGATTTCGCCGCAGCCCTCGCCACGCAAAGCAGCGTGCGCATCCCGCGCGAGGAGGCCCGCGGCGGCATGCTCGGCGGCGCACTCTGCCTGCTGGTCTATACGTCGGGCACGACCGGCCAGCCGAAAGCCGCCCGCATGCCGCATTGGCGGGTGCAGGGCATGATGCGCGCCTTCGTCGGCGGCGTCCGCGCCCAGCAGAGCGATCGCAATTACGTCGCCCTGCCGCTCTACCATTCCACCGGCGGCCTTTGCGCCATCGGCGTTATGCTGGAGCGCGGCGGCTGCGTGATCATTCGCCGGCGTTTTTCAGCGACGCATTTCTGGCGCGACGTTTCGGCCGAACGCGCGACGATGTTTTTCTATGTCGGCGAAATGTGTCGTTACCTGATCAACCAGCCGGAAGAACCGGCCGAGGCGCATCATTGCGTGCGTGCGATCGTCGGCAATGGTCTCAGGCCCGACATCTGGATGAAATTCAAGACGCGGTTCCGGATTCCAAAAATCCTGGAGTTCTACGGCTCGACCGAAGGCAATGTGAACATGTTGAATTTCGACGGCAAACCCGGCGCCGTCGGCCGCGTGCCGCCCTATTTGAGCTTCCTGATCAATGTGCGGCTGGTAAAGTTCGATGTCGAGGCCGAGGCGCCGGTGCGGGGGCCAGACGGCTTTTGCATCGAAGCGGCCGAAGGCGAGCCCGGTGAAGCGCTTGGCGAGATCCGCGCCAACAACCGCCGGTATTTGTTTGAGGGCTATTCCGGCGATCCCGCCCAGACCAGCAAGAAAATCCTGCGTGATGCGTTCGCCAAGGGCGACGCCTGGTTTCGCACCGGCGATCTCATGAAGCGCGACAAGGATTGCTATTTCTATTTCGTCGATCGCATCGGCGACACCTTCCGCTGGAAAGGCGAAAACGTTTCGACCAACCAGATCGCCGAAACGCTAACGGCCTATCCTGGCGTCAAGGAGGCGATCGTGTACGGCGTGCGCATCGGCGCGCTGGACGGCCGGGCCGGCATGGCTTCGCTGACGACCGGTCCGGATTTCGATTTGGCCGGTTTGCGCGATAATCTGCACCGCGAACTGCCGGCCTTCGCGCGGCCGATGTTCATTCGCTTGCAGCAAACGATCGATACGACCGGCACGTTCAAATATCGCAAAATGGACCTGGTGCGCGAAGGCTTCGACCCAGAAGCGACAAGCGATCCGCTGTTCTTTGACGATCCAGATTCCGGCGCGTTCGTGGCGATTACGCCGGCCTTGCGGGACCGGCTCGTTTCCGGCGCCGTAAAGCTCTAGGACGCCTTGATCGGCGCCGGCGCGGCCGGATTGAGATATTGCTTCAACTCAGACCACGGCACGGCGACTTCCTTGCCGCCAACAGCGTGCGAGCCCATGTCCTCCTCGGAAAACAGCAGGATCAGCGCCTTGTCCGTGATCGCCCATTTTCCGGGATCGGACACGGCGGCGAGAAGGTCGCCAGGTTTGGTCGCGGGCAGGCTGTCGTCAAACGCTTTGAGGATTTTGGTCACGCCGTCTGCGCCCTTCTTGGCAAGCGCTTTTTCCCAGCCCGACCCCGGGATGAACACATCGCTCGCGCGCAACGGCGCCAGAGTTTTCATATTGAAATTGATCGCCTTGGCGTCCGTGTTCGGATGCGCGGCGCCGAGGGAGAAATCGTAATAGCCGAACCTCACCGAGATCAGCTCCGGTCCGGCATAGGCGATGTCGTATTTCGTGGTCTCGTTCGTAGCGTCGGATTTTGAGAACCGCGGATGCTGCGCGACCAATTCGTTAAACTTGCGGATCGCCGGAGAATCGCCGTCGATCCGCGGGAACGCGATTTCCTGCGTGATCGTGTCGGGCGTCCCTGGCGCGCCGGCCGCTGCCTCTGCGCTGGCCTTTTCAGCGCTGTTCTGTTCGACCCGCTGAAACGTGAACGGCCCGATCTTCTCCACCGCCTGCGCCGCCGTCTTTACGCGTTCGGCGATTGCGCTCTGCACGCAGGTCTGCTGGTCCGGCGTCAACGTGGCGGCGCCGGCCGGCACGCCGCACGCAACGCGCTGGGCTTCCAGCCACTCGTTCTGATTTTGCGCGAGCAATCTGGCGCCCTCGGCGGATACATCGGCCGCGGCCTTGCCGAGCGCGCTCTTCATTTGTTCTCGCAGCGCGGCGAGCCGCGGGTCGCGGCAGAGCACGCTGGTCTGCGGACAGGCATCGACGGAGGCGGCCGAGGACGGCGCGGCGCTTTCGCCGGCGGGCGGCGCGGCCGGCTCGCAAGCCTGGAGCGCCAGAATGCAAATCGCTACGCCTGCCAGCCGCGCTTTCATTCCGCTCTCCTACCCAGCACGCCGGAAACTGCCACACATCGACGCCCCCGTCACGCCGCCTGAGGTTTCTGGCCCTTCCCATCGGGATGGCCTAAGCGGGCGCCATGCCTGCCTCCAGCGCCTATCGTCCTGATCCGGTTTACGCTGCATTCAATGACGCCCACGCGCGCGCCTTTGCCGATCCCGTGGCGCCGGCGGATTTTCCGCTCCGCAAACTGCGGCATCGAAACCAGCGTTGGGCGGCGGCGGTGGGCCTCGAAACGCTCACGGATAACGAATGGGAGCGCACCTTCGCCCGGTTCGAGCCCTTGCCAGCCAACATGGGCGCGCCGCTGGCGATGCGCTATCACGGCCACCAGTTTCGGACATACAATCCCGACATCGGCGACGGGCGCGGCTTTCTGTTCGCGCAAATGCGCGATGGGGCCGGGCGCCTGCTCGACCTGGCGACCAAAGGCTCGGGCCAGACCCCCTATTCACGCTTCGGCGACGGGCGCCTCACCCTGAAGGGCGGCGTGCGCGAAGTGCTGGCTTCGGCGATGCTGGAGGCGCAGGGCGTGTACACCTCGAAAGCCTTTGCGCTGTTCGAAACTGGCGAGGCGCTGGTCCGCCACGACGAACCTTCGCCAACACGGGCGGCGGTGCTGACGCGCCTCAGCCACAGCCATATCCGCTTCGGGACGTTTCAACGCCTGGCCT
The DNA here is from genome assembly GCA_035549875.1 of Caulobacterales bacterium. GTDB lineage: Bacteria > Pseudomonadota > Alphaproteobacteria > Caulobacterales > Aquidulcibacteraceae > JAKFWI01. The sequence continues at coordinate 2,919 of DASZPV010000053.1, read as the reverse complement.
ATCTCAACGAGCCCGATCTCATGCGCGCGCTCGTCGATCATGCCGTGGCCGCATATTATCCCGACCTGCTCGCGCTTGAGGGCGAATCGCGCATCGGCGCGTTCTTCGGCGAAGTCGTGCGCGCAACGGCGCGGCTCGCGGCGAGCTGGATGGCGGCCGGCTTCGTGCACGGCGTGCTCAACACCGACAACATGACGATCACCGGCGAGAGCTTCGACTACGGGCCGTGGCGCTTCCTGCCATCGAGCCAGCCGGGATTCACGGCGGCGTATTTCGATCATTCCGGGCTCTACGCCTTTGGCCGTCAGCCCGAGGCCGCCGTGTGGAACCTTGCGCAGCTCGGCGGCGCGCTGAACCTGATCTGCGCCGACGCCGCGCTCAACGAAGCGATCAGCGCATTTCCGTTGCTCTATCGGGAGGCGCTACGCGAAGCGGTGTTTGCGCGGCTGGGCTTACGGGTTGGCGAATTGGAGAGCGATCTGCCGTTCGTGCAGGATTTGCTCGGCTGGATGACCGACAGCCAGATCGGCTGGGCCCAATTCTTCCATGACTGGTTTGCGGGGCGGAATGCGCGCCGCGATGCGCTTTATGATGCGGCGGAATTTGCGCTAGTACGCGCTGGAATCGAGGCGCGCGCCGCGCCGAGCGATCCGCGCTTGGCGCATCCAATCTTCGCACGCGAAAAGCCGGTGGATCTGCCGATCGAGGAAGTCGAGGCGCTCTGGGCGCCGATCGCCGAGCATGACGACTGGCGCGCGTTTGATGCGAAGCTGCGCGAGATCGAGGAATTGCGCGTCGCTCTGGCGCTAAATCCTTCTCCCGCTTTGCGGGAGAAGGGACTCACGTCGGTTTTGCGCCGCGGCGCTTGAAACCATTCTTGTGCATCGCGCGGGCGAGCGTCATGGCGTTGCGGACCTGGTCGGCGTCCTTGGCTTTATCTTCGGCGTCGAGCCGGTCCCACGGTACGATATTCGGATGCACGCGCAGGCGATTGTCGCGTTTATCGCCTGGGCGCCAACCGGAGAGCAGGCGTTCGGCCATCCAGCGCGTGTGCTCCATTTCGGCGAGGCGCATGACTTCCGCATCGCTCATCTCCGGCGCCATCTCGCCCTTTTCGCCTTCGGCGGCTGGAATCCATCCGGCGTCCCACAGCTTTACCATCGCGTGGTCGGCCACGGCGCGGCTGGCGGAGCGGTAGGTTTCGCCGACATCGCCCCAGCCGCGGCGCACCGCTTCCAATTCCTTGCCCGCGGACTTACCGCGCTGCGTGACGCCCTCCTGATAAATCTTGTGCGCCATCGCAGCGCCTTCATCCATTCTGCCCCCGATAATCAGTTCGCGCGTAGCCGTGTGTTCGACGGCGCCGAAGGCTTCGATGAATGCATCGTCTATATCCGGCGTGCGATCGCCGGCGGCGAATTGGCGGGAGAATTCGGATTCGCTGGTTTCCTTCATGTAGATGGGAATTGGCCAGAGCGCCTTTTGCTCCTCCTCCGCCAGGCCCGCATTGCAGGCGCGCAAAACGCCGAGCGCGAGGGCTATGTTTTCCGAATCCGATCCGGTCGAAATGATCAGCGCGCCGGGCGGTCCGCGCTTGGCCTGAATATCCTGCAGCACCTCCTCGGTGACGCTGCGCTCGCGCCAATCCAGCGGGATGAAGGCGATGTCCGCCTTCCACATCTCAAGGGAGCGCGCCTGGGGATAGCGCGCATCGAAGCGGGCGGCGGCGGCGGCCGCGTCGGGCGTTGCGACGGTGACATGCGGCTCGCCGAAATGCGTCGACCAGAGGCTCATCAGCGCGCGCACCGCCATCGCCTCGGCAGTCTCGTCAAATCCAAACAGCACGACGTGCGGATGGGCATGGCCTTTGGCTTCGCCGATCTGGAGCACGAAATGGCCGCGTTCCTGGGCCCATTTGCGCGCCGCGAGTTCATCAAGCGAAAACGGCCGCGATTCGATCGGCGGCGGCTTCGTGCCGGCCTTTTCGTGATCGCGCTGAATCTGCGCGCGCATTTCGCGCGCCTCTTGCAGCAGGATCGGCGAGCGCATCGCGACATGCACCTGCACGTCGCTCATGCGATTGTGCTGCTTCACCAGCGCGCGCACCGCCGCCTCGATCCGCAGGTTGACCGTGTCGTCGTCCGAAAACGCGACGACATGCGACGCGTGATGGGCGCGCGCGACGCGCAACGCGTCCGGCGAGGCCGGATCGCCGGCGATGATCAGCACGCCCTTCTTGCGCAGGCCGTGGGCGGTTTCGTCCGGAAGATCGCTGGCGATGAGCGCGACGACGTCGCGGTGGCCTTGCTTTCTGTCGACGCAATCATTGGCCAGGCACAGAGCGGCGCGGCTATCGCCTGCGATCACGATGTGGTCGGACGAGCCGCCAAAGAACATTTGCGCCAGCGACGCGCCAAGCTGCCCCGAGAACGCAAACAGCAAGCCCACCAGCGGCACGAACATGCCGGCATAGCGCGCGATGCGCAGGTTGGGTTCGCTCGCATCGCCATAGCCGTCCTGATAGGTGAGCGCGCCGATGGTTTTGTAGAACGCGTCTTCCGGCGCGTTTTTTTGCGCCTCCCAGCCGAGCAGTCCCGCGCCAAGCCAGACCGCGGCCAGCGCCGCCAGCACGCCCCAGCGCACCGCCGGCGCCCGCATATGCGCCACGCCCGTCAGCCAGGACGCGATCTTCGCCGAAGCGTTGCCGTTGGTTTTCGCCATCGCGCTTCTCCCCCGCCACAATATCTACCGCAGGATCACCCTCCCCGCGAGGGGAGGGTCGGCGCAGCCCGAAGCGCGCAAGACGGGGTGGGGTGAGCCGCGACGGTCGCGATTAGCGCCCTTTGCTCGAACGTCGGGATTCACCCCACCCCGTCTGCTTCGCAGCCGACCCTCCCCTCGCGGGGCGGGGGGTCGTCG
>DASZPV010000052.1:0-18671 GCA_035549875.1 Caulobacterales bacterium | reverse complement strand
GGTGCGGGATTTGTCGAGCGCGGCGATGGTTTCGCTGAGCTTGTTGAACTGGTCCTGCACCGGCGCGACGAGTTCCTTCACCCCGCCGGCGGCGGCCTGCTGGTGCTTCTCGAACGTCTCCTTCGCCAGCGTCAGGAAGCTCTGTTGGCTCTGACCGAGCGCGCGCTGGGCCACGTTCTCGAAGGTCTTTTCCAGATCGGCGCGGGCGGCCTTATGCGCCTCGTCGCGCTCGGCGGCGCGGGCGGATTCGGCGGCGAGCCGCATCGCCAAATCGTCAGCGCGGGCGCGCTCTGCGTCACGCTCGGCCTTGAGCGCGTCATAGCCGTGCAGCTTGGCCTGCTCGCCCGGCGAGAGGCCGCCCTTCTGCTGGCGCAGCTGCCAGAACAGATAGCCTACGGCGCCGGCAGCCAGCAGGAACAGGATCATCCACAGGGTCGAGGTTGATTCGGGCATGGGGCGAGCATAGCGCGAATCGGCCCGCTCCACCCTCCCCTCGCCGGGAGGGTATGCTAAGTCTTCGCCATGCAGGCCTTCCTCAATGCGCTGATTCCGATCGCCCTGGCGGTGACGTTCGGGATTTTGTGTTTCGGCGTCTATTCGATGTTCCGCGGCGGGGATTTCGCCCGCTCCTATTCAAACAAATTGATGCGCCTGCGCGTCGTCGCCCAGTTCGTGGCGATCCTGATCCTGGTGCTGGCGCTGTGGGCCAAACAGCATTTCGGTTCGCACTGATGGTCAAGCTCGACAAAATCTACACGCGCGCGGGCGACGGCGGCAAAACGCGGCTGGCGACCGGCGAACTGGTCGATAAATGGAGCACCCGGATCGAAGCCAATGGCGCCGTGGACGAGACCAATTGCATGGTCGGCGCCGCGCGGCTTTCGACGGCCGGCGATTTCATCCTCGATCCGATGCTGTCGCGGATTCAGAACGACCTGTTCGACCTTGGCGCCGATCTTTCGACGCCCGCCAGCGGCGCAGTAAAATTTGAGCCCTTGCGCATTTTGCCGGCGCAGGTCGAGCGGCTGGAAAGAGAGATCGACATGCTGAACGCCGATCTCGCGCCGCTGACCTCGTTCGTTCTGCCGGCCGGCAGCCCGTTGGCGACATCGCTGCATCTGGCGCGCGCCACCTGCCGGCGGGCCGAGCGGCTGATCGCGAAGCTCTCGCACGAACAGCCGGGCGCGGTTTCGCCCGCCGCGCTGCACTACGCCAACCGGCTTTCAGACCTGCTGTTCGTTGCGGCGCGCTGGGCCAATGCGAAGGCTGGCGGCGACGTGCTCTGGGTTCCGGGGAAAAACCGCTAGTGCGTCGCGTTGACGGGTCGCGGCGGCGGGGCTAGTCCCCCTTTATCCAGCCGGGACTTGCCCCATGAAAATTCTCGTGCCCGTGAAACGGGTGCTCGACTATAATCTCAAGGTGAAGATCAAGGCCGATCAGAGCGGCGTCGATCTTTCCAATCTCAAAATGTCGATGAATCCGTTCGACGAAATTGCCGTCGAGGAAGCCGTGCGCCTGAAGGAAAAGGGCATTGCTACTGAAATCGTCGCGGTGTCGATCGGGCCCGATCAGGCGCAGGAAACCCTGCGCACCGCACTGGCCGTAGGCGCCGATCGCGGCATCCTGATCAAAGCCGAGGGCGAAGTTGAGCCGCTTGACGTAGCGAAAATCCTCAAAGGCGTGGTCGCGGCGGAAAACCCGCAGATCGTGATCCTCGGCAAGCAGGCGATCGACGACGATTCCAGCCAGGTCGGCCAGATGCTGGCGGCGCTGCTGGATTGGCCGCAGGCGACGTTCGCATCGCGCGTTGAAATCGCGGCCGGCCATGCCAACGTCACGCGCGAGATCGACGGGGGCTTGCAAACGCTGGCGATCGAACTGCCGGCGGTGATCACCACCGATTTGCGGCTCAACGAGCCGCGTTACGCTTCGCTGCCGAACATCATGAAAGCGAAGAAAAAGCCGATCGACATGAAAACGCCGGCTGATTTCGGCGTCGCGCCGAAGCCGCGGCTCAAGGTGCTGAAAATCGCCGAGCCGCCCAAGCGCCAGGCCGGCATCAAGGTCGCCAATGTCGAAGAGCTGGTCGACAAGCTCAAGAATGAAGCGGGAGTGCTGTGATGGCCGTGCTGGTGATCGCCTCACACGACAATGCGAGCCTCAAGGAAGCCACAGCCAAACTGGTCAGCGCCGCGCAGGCGATTGGCGGCGATGTCGATATCCTCGTCGCCGGCCACAATGCGGGCGCTGCGGCGCAAGGCGCCGCGCAGATCGGCGGCGTGCGCAAGGTGCTGCACGCCGACGCCGCCACGCTCGCCAAGCAGATCGCCGAACCGATGGAGCAACTCATCGTCGGCCTCGCGGGACATTACGATGCGCTACTGTTTCCCGCCGACACGACCGGCAAGAACGCCGCGCCGCGCGTGGCGGCGAAGCTGGACGTTATGCAGATTTCCAACGTCATCGCCGTCGAAGGGCCAAAGACGTTCGTGCGCACAACTTATGCCGGCAACGCTCTGGCGACGGTGGAATCATCCGATCCGAAAATCGTCGCGACCGTACAGCCGACCGCATTCAAACCGGCGGCGGGCGGCGGCTCGGCGGCGGTCGAAACCATCTCCGCCCCTTCCGGCCCATTCAAATCGGCCTTCGTCGGCGAAGACCTCGCGAAATCGGACCGTCCCGAACTGGCCGGCGCCAAGCGCGTGGTTTCCGGCGGCCGCGCGCTCGGTTCGTCCGAGGAATTCAAGCGCGTGATCGAGCCGCTCGCCGACAGGCTCGGCGCGGCGGTGGGCGCTTCGCGCGCGGCGGTGGATGCGGGCTATGCGCCGAACGATTATCAGGTCGGCCAGACCGGCAAGGTGGTGGCGCCCGAGCTTTATGTCGCGATCGGCATTTCCGGCGCGATCCAACACCTTGCGGGGATGAAGGATTCCAAGGTGATCGTGGCGATCAACAAGGACGAGGACGCCCCGATCTTCCAGGTCGCCGATTACGGGCTGGTCGGCGATCTTTTCCAGATCGTGCCGGCGCTGAAGGCCGAATTGGACAAGCGCGGGGTCTGACGCACTTGCGAAACGCTTGCTGCACCTGCACAATTTTATAGTATGGTGACGATGAGAAAAGCGGCGGCGGTGGGGATCACCTGCAAGCTTTTCCGACAGCGGGCCAAAAAATGAATGCAATCAAGACTGTCGGCGTCGTCGGCGCTGGGCAAATGGGCAACGGCATCGCCCATGTGTCGGCCCTCGCGGGCTATGACGTCCTGCTCGCGGACGCCGATTTGGGCGCCATTGACCGCGCGCTCCAGGTTGTCGAGTACAATCTCGGCCGGCAGGTCCACCGCGAATTGATTACCGCGGCGCAGGCCAAGGCCGCGCTGGCGAAGATCAAGAAGGCGCCCTCGCTGCGGGCGATCGCCGGCTCAGATATCGTGATCGAATCGGCGGTTGAGCGCGAAGATGTGAAGCGGCAGATTTTCGCCGAACTGCAATCGGCCCTTGGCCCGGCCACGTTGCTGGCCAGCAACACCTCATCCATCTCGATCACGCGCCTCGCCGCGGGCACCGACCGGCCGGACAAATTCATCGGCATTCATTTCATGAATCCGGCGCCGGTGATGAAGCTGGTCGAGCTGGTGCGCGGTCTGGCCACCAGCCAGCAGACCTATGAGATCGCGCTCGCCTATGTCGAAAGTCTCGGCAAGACGATCGCCAACGCGGAGGATTTTCCGGCCTTCATCGTCAACCGCGTGCTGATCCCGATGATCAACGAGGCGGTCTATACGCTCTATGAAGGCGTCGGCTCGGTCGAGGCGATCGACAAGGCGATGCGCCTCGGCGCCAATCATCCGATGGGCCCGCTCGAACTGGCCGATTTCATCGGGCTCGATACGTGTTTGAGCATCATGCAAGTGCTCAACGAAGGCCTCGCGGATACGAAATACCGCCCCTGCCCGCTGCTGGTGAAATATGTCGAAGCCGGCTGGCTCGGCCGCAAGACACAGCGCGGGTTCTACGATTACCGCGGCGAACACCCGGTTCCGACGCGGTAACTTCTCCCCTCTACCGCGTGGCGGGAGAGGGGCTGGGGGTGAGGGACTTTGCGCAGCGTTCTCGATTTATAAAAAAGCTCCGTACGCTCGAATTTAGCGCTGTGCACGCGCTTCAATGCGAACGCCCTCACCCCTGCCCCTCTCCCGCAAGGGCGGGAGAGGGATTCATGCGCTTCTCCACCCACCACTCGATCAGCCAGCACGCCATCGCCCAGGATGCGCCGAGGCTCCAGCCGGCGAACACGTCGCTGGCCCAGTGGACGCCGAGATAAATCCGCGTGAGGCCGACGAGCAGCGCCAGCGTCAGCGCAAGGCCGAGCGCGTAGAGTTTTTCCCGGCGGCGCGGCACGAGGCGCGCGAGCATGGCGCCAAGCGTGAGATAGAACACGGTCGATAAAAGCGCATGGCCGCTGGGGAAGCTGGCGTTGAGCACGCCGGCGGCGTGATAGATTTCCGGCGGGCGCGTGCGCTCAAACACGAATTTCATCGTTTCGCTGAGCGCCAGGCCGCCGCCGAGCGCGAGCGCGAGCAGGCCCGCTTGCAGCCGCCGCTTCTGCATCAAGAGAAAGCCGATCACCACCAACGCGATGGTGACCAGGATCGCCACGCTGCCGAGCGCGGAAAAATCCTGCGCCGCGCGGTCCAGCCAGGCCGGGCCGATCGGATCGGCGGGATCGGGGCCGGGATGCAGCGCCGTGAGCACGCGCATATCGAAGGCGCGCGATTTGCTTTCGTTGAAATCCTCGGCGACGTCTGCAAACACGGCGACGCCGCCAGCCAGGATCGCCAGCGCCGCAAGCGCGGTGATCTCGCCGCGCGCGAGCGCCAGCAGGCTTTGCCCGAGCGGGCGGACGCGATGGAGGAACGAGGTCACGGTCTATATAACGCGCTTTATCGGCTGGCGGCGCCAGGCAGTGGAGATTTAGGCGCGCTCCGGGATTTATACCTTCCGCGCAACGCCTCTCAAAGGCGCTGGGCGCCTTCCAGCTTCGCAAGATTGCGGTCGAACGTACCAAGCGGCGTGTGGCCAGCCTTTTCAGCGATCGCCAGCACGAGGCAGTCTGCAAATTCGACTTTGCGATGAGCGCGAAAATAAACAAGAGAGCGCGTCACAACGTCCTCGTCTTGTATCGTCAAATCCTTGTGCCGCAGGATCAGGTCGACGGCTTCGGCGATTTTGCTTCCGGAAAAGCTGTAGAGCGACCCAAACACCCATGTCGCTTCTGCCAGAACGACGTGGGAAATCCAGGCGCCTTTGGCTACGCAAGCATCGGCCGCCGCAGCCTGGACGGCGTCATCCCGCACGAGCATACGCACGAGAACATTAGTATCAATCGCGCGCATGCTTGCGCCGGATATAGTCTTCAATCGCCTTTTTCACATCGACGGGCCCTTTTGGCGGGCCGTTGGGAAACAGGCGCCGATGGATTTCTTCGGAAGAAAACTTGCCCGCGCGACGCACGACAACGGAATCGCCCTCCTCCGCCCACTCGATCGTTGAGCCGGGGCCGACACCCAGTTTCTTGCGCACTTCGGCGGGAACAGAAATCTGCCCCTGCGCGGTAAGCTTTGAGTGAGCGATCGTCATAGCCCATTATTACCACGGTAATGAGCTTGTGGCAATCAGCGGCGGCGGGACCTAAGCCTGCGCCGTGGCGCCCACGTCCCCGTGGCAGTGCTTGTATTTCTTGCCTGAGCCGCAGGGGCAGAGCGCGTTGCGGGAAATCTTGCCCCAGGTGGCTGGATCGTTCGGATCGATCGCCTGCTTGCCGCCGCGCGGCGCGGTGACGACGATCTCGTCCATCTCGTTCTGACCGGTGCGCGGATCGGTGTGGATTTCGTGCATTTCCGGCACGCCCATCGGCGGGGGCACGGCATCATCGCCCTCCACCTGCAGGCGCATCAGCGAGCGCGTCACCGTCAGGCGCAGATCCATCAGCATCCGCTCGAACAGCGAGAAGGCTTCGGATTTGAACTCGTTCAGCGGATCGCGCTGGGCGTAGCCGCGCAAATGGATCACCGAGCGCAGGTGATCGAGCATGCCAAGGTGATCGCGCCAGCGCACGTCGAGCACCTGCAGAACAACCTGCTTTTCGATCCAGCGCATCCGCTCGGGCCCAAGCGCGGCGGCGCGCCCGGCGTAGGCGCGGTCCACTTCCTTGATCAGCCGTTCGGTGATTTCGTCGTTCGCGATGCCTTCTTCGCGGGCCCATTCGTCAATCGGCAGATCGACGCCGAACACATCGACGCTGGCTTCCAGCAGGCCGGCTATGTCCCATTGTTCAGCATAGGCCTTTTCCGGTATCGCGCGGTTGACCATCGACTCGGCGATCTCGTGGCGCATGTCGCGCACCACGGGCGAAACATCGGCGGCGCGCATGAAATCGATGCGCTGCTCAAACACCACTTTGCGCTGGTCGTTCACGACGTCGTCGAATTTCAGCAGGTTTTTGCGGATTTCGAAATTGCGCTGCTCGACCCGGCGCTGTGACGTTTCCAGCGCCTTGTTCATCCATGGGTGGACGATGGCTTCATCCTCGCGGATGCCGAGGCCGCGCATGATCGCATCCAGCCGCTCGGCGGCGAAAATGCGCAAGAGATCGTCTTCCAGGCAGATGTAGAACTTCGACTTGCCGGGATCGCCCTGCCGGCCGGTGCGGCCACGGAGCTGATTGTCGATCCGGCGGCTCTCGTGGCGCTCGGTGCCCAGAACGTAGAGCCCGCCGGCCTGGAGCGCCTTCTGCTTACGCTCTTCCACCACCGCGGCGATCTGCTTGCGCAGGGCGACGATCTGGTCGGGCGTTTCCTCGCCCTTGAGGGCGTTCTTCAGCAGCATGTCGATATTGCCGCCGAGCTGAATGTCGGTGCCGCGGCCGGCCATGTTGGTGGCGATGGTGACCGAGCCGGGAACGCCGGCCTGGGCGACGATCTCAGCTTCCTGCTCGTGGTAGCGCGCGTTCAGCACCTGGTGCGGCACGCCGCGCTTTTTCAGCATCTCCGAAAGCTGTTCGGATTTTTCGATCGACACGGTGCCGACCAGCACAGGCTGGCCGCGCTTGTAGGTTTCTTCGATGTCGGCGATCACCGCTTTCAGCTTTTCCGGCGCGGTGCGGTAGACTTCGTCGTCGATATCCTCGCGCAGGACCGGCTTGTTGGTCGGCACATCGACGACTTCGAGCTTGTAGATTTCGGAAAATTCGTTGGCCTCGGTCATCGCCGTTCCGGTCATGCCGGACAGCTTGTTGTAGAGGCGGAAATAATTCTGGAACGTGATCGAAGCGAGCGTCTGGTTCTCCGGCTGGATCTCCGTGCGTTCCTTGGCTTCGATCGCCTGGTGCAAGCCTTCCGACAGCCGTCGGCCCTGCATCATGCGGCCGGTGAACTCATCGATCAGGACCACTTCGTTGTCTTTGACGATGTAGTCCTTGTCGCGGAAGAACAGCTTGTGAGCGCGCAGCGCCTGGTTGGCGTGGTGGACGACCGAGATGTTCGCCGCATCGTAGAGCGAGCCTTCGAGCAGGCCGCGCGCGACCAGCAATTCCTCGATCTTTTCGTTGCCCGCTTCCGTAAACACGACCTGACGCTGCTTTTCATCGTGCTCATAATCCTCGGGGGCGAGCAGCGGGATGACCTGATCGATCTGACGGTAGAAATCGGAGCGGTCTTCGGTCGGCCCCGAAATGATCAGCGGCGTGCGCGCTTCGTCGATCAGGATCGAATCGACTTCATCGACGATGCAAAAGCGGTGGCCGCGCTGGACCATCTCGCTCAGCGCGTACTTCATGTTGTCGCGCAGATAGTCGAAGCCGAACTCGTTGTTGGTGCCGTAGGTGACGTCGGCGGCGTAGGACTGGCGCCGCTCGTTGTCGTACAGGCCATGCACGATCGTGCCGACCGACAGGCCGAGGAAATTATAGACCTGCCCCATCCATTCGGCGTCCCGTTTGGCGAGATAGTCGTTGACGGTGATGACGTGGACGCCGCGGCCTTCGAGTGCGTTGAGGTAGACCGGCAGCGTCGCCACCAGCGTCTTGCCTTCGCCGGTGCGCATCTCGGCGATCTTGCCCTGGTGCAGTACGACGCCGCCCATCATCTGCACGTCGAAGTGCCGCATGCCAAGGGAGCGCTTGGCGGCCTCGCGCACGGTGGCGAACGCCTCCGGCAAAACCTGGTCCAGGCTGGCGCCGCGGGCGATGCGGTGGCGGTACTCGGCTGTCTTGTTGCGCAGCGCGTCGTCAGACAGCGCTTCGAAATTCTGTTCCAGCGCGTTGATGCGCGCCACGATCGGCCGAAGGGGCTTGACCTTGCGCTCGTTCACCGAGCCGAACATCTTGCGGGCGAGCGTCAGCATGGCGCGAAGTCACCGAAAAATTGTCTGCGCTTTGAAATCATGTCCGTTTGGGCATCCAGCTCTGTGCTTGGCCGCCCGTTTCGGTGTGACCGCGCCGGCGCCCCGCGCATGCGAAAAGGCACTCGACTCGCGCACCGGCGAGACTTAAGGACGGCCCTGAACGGTGTCAATGAGACCCCGATTGCGCCCCATCCACACCACACTGAGCAGGTCCCTTGGGGGAAGATATTCAGGGCCGAAACCTTAAGAGATTGCTCATGCGCTTTTCCCGGCCCTCTTTCTGGCCCCGATTCCGGTATTCGGCGGCCGCTGCGATCCTGGGCCTGGCGCTGGCGGCGTGCGGCCCAACCGGGCAATATCCCAATGGCAGGCCGGCGGCGCCCCTGACCGATCCGATCGTGGCCGCCACGGTTAACGGCAAACCCATCTATATTGACGACGTGCTGGCCGAGGCTGTGGCGCGCGGGGCGATAAAGGAGGGCGAAGACCTGCCTAGCTCCTCCCCCGTCTTCTACCAGATCATGGAGGATCTGATCGAAACCCGGCTGATGGCCAACGAGGCCGAGGCGCGGGGGCTGGACAAGAACGGAGACGTTCGCCACCGGCTGGATTCGGCCCGCGAGCGTATCCTCGCCAACGTGCTCAACGAAAACATCGCCGCCACCGCGCTCCGGGATTCGGCCATCGAGCGCATGTATCGCGAGCAAGTCCGGCTCCTGAAACAGGGCCGCGAAGTGCGCGCCCGCCATATCCTGTTTGACACCAAAGAAGCTGCGCTCGCGGCGAAAAGAAGGCTCGACAACGGCGAGCTTTTCGAAGCGCTGGCTTATGAACTGTCCAAGGACCGCGCCTCGGCCACCGATGGCGGCGATCTCGGTTATTTCCTGCCCGAAGCGATGCCCGACGCTTTGCGCGAAGTGTGTCAGGAAACCGCTGTGGGCCAGATCGGCGGGCCGGTGAAAACTGAACAGGGATGGCACCTTGTAAAGATCGAGGAGCGGCGTGACGCCAGCCCCCCCTCAATGGAAGAGATGCGGCCGAAAATCGTGCAGTGGCTGATGTTCGAGGAACAGCGGCGCATTGTGGAAAAGCTGAAGGCCAATGCGCGGATTGCGCGGATCACCGAACAGCCGGGCGGCTTCTCGGCCAAGCGCGAGCTGCCGGCGCCGGAAGCTGCGCCTGATTCGACGCCAGACGCGCCGCCGGCTCCGCCCGCCCCGCCGCCAACAGCGACCGCGCCGGCGCCAGCCGTGACGATAACGCCGCCGGCCAAGAAACCGCCAAGCGGCGCGATCGCCGCAGCGCCGGCCAGCCCGGCGGTGCAGCCGCCGATCACGTTCTCCCCGCCAGCCAGCCCCGCTGCGCCCGCGCTGACCTCCACCTCACCGCCGGGAGGCCGCGAACTGTGAGCGCAAAACAGGCTGGGGGGCCTGTTTCGCCGCTGGCGCCGCCCTCCTTTCCAACCCTGCCCGCCGTGCGCGGGCTGAAAGCCGCGATCGGCCGCCTGGGCCTTTATAAGCATGCGCGCGACGATCTGATCGTCGTCGCCTTCGACGAGGGCACGAGCGTCGGCGGCGCGTTCACGCTGTCGCAGACGCGTTCGGCCGACGTGGAATGGTGCAAGGCGGCGCTGCTGCGCGGCGCGGGGCTTGCGCGCGCTTTGGTGTGCAATGCCGGTAATTCCAACGCCTTCACCGGGCCGGCGGGCGTTGCGAAAAACAAGGCGACGACAGAAGCCGCCGCGAAACTTGCCGGCTGCGCGCCGGAAAACGTGTTCGTCGCCGCGACCGGCGTGATCGGCCAGCCGCTACGGCCTGAGATGCTCGCCGAAGCCTTGCCCGCGCAATGGCGCGCGCTTGCGCCGCCGGATTGGGAAAAACTCGCCCGCGCGTTCATGACCACGGACACGTTCCCGAAGGGCGCCGGCAAAACCATCGAGATCGGCGGCAAGAGCGTGAATATCGCCGGCATCGCCAAAGGCTCGGGCATGATTGCGCCGAACATGGCGACGATGCTGGTGTTCGTGTTCACCGATGCGGCGCTCGCGCCCAGCGTGACGCAGGCGCTGGTGAGCCGGCATATCGATGCAACGTTCAATTCGATCACCGTCGATGGCGACACTTCCACTTCCGACACGTTGCTGCTGTTCGCCACCGGCGCGTCAGGCGCGCCGCCGATCGAGCGCATGAGCGATCCGCGGCTGGCGCCGCTTTCAGACGCCGTGCGCGAGGTGCTGATGGATCTGGCGCTGCAAGTGGTGCGCGACGGCGAAGGCGCGACGAAACTGGTGCGCATCGAGATCGCCGGCGCGGAAAGCGAAGGCGCGGCGCGGCGCATCGGCATGGCGATCGCCAATTCGCCTTTGGTGAAAACCGCCATCGCCGGCGAGGACGCTAATTGGGGCCGCGTGGTGATGGCCGTCGGCAAGGCCGGCGAAAAGATCGCGGTGGACCGCCTCGCCATCCGCTTCGGCGGCCAATGGACCGCGAAGGACGGCGGCTGGACCGCCTACGATGAGCCAGCCGTCGATGCGCATATGAAGGGTCAGGAGATCGACATCCTAGTCGATGTTGGCGTCGGCAACGCCGGCGCGGTGGTTTGGACCTGCGACCTGACCAAGCGCTATATCGAGATCAACGGCGATTATAGGTCTTGAGCGACCCCGACGTGCGCCACGTTTGATCTATTCTCGCTCCGGAACTGGCACATTGAACCCGTTGAGCGTGGTCGAGACCAGACAATAGAGCCCGACGAGGTGGATGAGTTCGTTCGCGCCGTGCTGTCCGAATAGCCGAACGGCGCGGGCGTAGCATGGCTCGGGCAGCACGCCGCCGCCGGCGAGCGCATAGGCTACATCATACGCACAAGCCTCCTGGTCGCTCAGATCGCTCGGCCGGCAACCAGCGACCAGCGCGCTGAGGCGCGCATCGTCCATGCCTTCCTTTTCCGCCACCGCAATGTGCGCATAAAGCTCGTAGGCCGCATCGAAATGAGCGCCGACCACCAGGATCGCAACCTGACGCACGGGGTCTGGCAGACTGGCCTGCGCCGTCATCGCTTTGGTGAGTTCCCAAACCGCCCGGCCGATGACCGGCTCGTGAAGCCATGCGTTCCACGGCCCGATCAGCGATCCATTGTCTGTTATCGTCCGGAAGGCGTTGAAATTCGATGCGATGCCCGCCTTCATGTCGTCGTAGAGCGGCTTTTGCGCCGCCGTGAGTTGATCGGGCGGTATGAGCGGTAGACGCATGGCGAAGTGCTCCTGCTGAGAATTTTCAGCTTATACACCGCGGCCTGGGACATGACCGCCCCAGTTCCTTTGCCGCGCCCAAGCCGCTAGGCGTTAGCTTCCCGCTAACCTTGTCACCACACGCGACATTAACCGCTATGACCGACGATCCCCTCTCGCCGCGGCGCCTGGTTCTGGTGGTCGCGGCGGCTCTGTTTGACGCCCAGGACCGCGTGCTGATCGCGCGCCGCCCGCCGGGCAAGCAGCTCGCCGGCCTGTGGGAGTTTCCCGGCGGCAAGGTCGAGCCCGGAGAATCGCCGGAAGCGGCGTTGATCCGGGAACTGGAAGAGGAATTGGATTTGGCCGTGGACAGCGCCGCCCTGACGCCGATCACGTTCGCGTCTCACGCCTATGCCGATTTCCACCTGCTGATGCCGCTCTATGCGGTGCGGCAGTGGCGCGGCGAGCCCCTCGCGCGCGCGCATGATGCGCTGGCCTGGGCGCCGCCCGGCGACCTCGACAAATACGAAATGCCGCCCGCTGACGGCCCGCTCGTGGCCGCGCTGAAAGGCTGGCGGCAATGAAGCGCGCGCTCAAAAACAAGAGCGGCGCAACCGCGATCGAATACGGCCTGGTGATGGGAATCGCCGCGCTGCTGATCCTCACCGCGATGACGCAGATGGGTCAGAAGACGTCCAACTCGCTCAACAAGGTCGCGGTGGCGTTTAACTAGACGTGATGCGTGCAGAACGCGACCAGCAGCACCAGCGGCAGCGGAACGCCAACGAGAAGCAGCAGAATTGAGCGCATGGAAGGTCCGTAAGATTGCCCTTTGGCCATCAACGGACACACCGCCGCGCCGGTTCCCGAATACCCTACGGTTCCAGTTCGACGTCCCAATACAGGTAATCGACCCAGCTTTGATGCAGGTAGTGCGGCGGGAAGCGCCGGCCGACCGCCTGCAGTTCGTGCATGTTCGGCCGGTGCGGCCGGCGCGCCGGGAACATGCGCGCCTCGCGCGGCCCGCGCCCGCCCTTGCGCAGATTGCAGGGCGCGCAGGCGGTGACGATGTTCTCCCATGTCGTGCGCCCGCCCTTTGAGCGCGGCGTCAGATGGTCGAACGTCAGATCGTCATGCGTGCCGCAATAGGCGCAGGCAAAGCCATCGCGCAGGAACACGTTGAACCGGGTGAAGGCCGGCGGGCGGTCCTGGCTGATATAGTCGCGCAGGGAGATGACCGAGGGCAGCCGCATCTCGAACGAGGGCGAATGCACCTTGTGCTCATATTCGGCGACGACCTCGACCCGGTCCAGGAATACGGCCTTCACCGCTTCCTGCCACGGCCAGAGCGACAACGGGTAATAGGACAGCGGCCGGTAGTCCGCGTTCAGCACTAAAGCGGGAAATCCCGCCGGGGGCGCGCTGACGACATTCATCGGCGGCCCCTTAAGCAGACCTTGTCGATCTGTCGGCGCTCAAAAACGCGCCCGGTTGTGTACGGTTTCCAACTGAAGGCGACTCTCCTTGCCCGCCAATGTGGCCCTTCTCGCGGGCCAGCGCCAGCCCCGCCGCCTGCTTGCCTGATTCGCGCGACACGTTCGTGACTTGGACGCCACAACCGGCGCCCGCTAGCTGGTCAGCACGCGCCGCTTTGCCAGCGCCATTTTCAGGAACGCGCCGCCCAGTTCAAGGCCGTCAGGCCCGATCGAATGGGGCACGCCATACGAGATATGCCATTGCGCCGACAGGCCCGCCTCGCACAGCGAATCGGCGGCTTCAAACATCGCCGGAAGCGGCACGACATCATCGCGGTCGCCATGCACGAGCAGCACGGGCGGTTTTGATTTTGCTTCGTTTTTCAGTTTGTCCGGCGCGATCAGCATTCCCGAATAACCGAGAATGCCAGCCGGTGATTTGCCGCGCCGCAAACCGACGTGCAGCGCCATCATCGCGCCCTGCGAAAATCCAACGAGCGCCAATTTGCTTTCGTCGAGACCGTAGCGTTCGAGTTCGCGATCGATAAATCGATTGAGCGCATCGGCGGCGCGCACGGCGCCGCTTTCAAGCGTGTGCGGGTCCATGCGCGAGAGCGGAAACCACTGATGACCGGATGGCATTCCGGCGATTCGTTCCGGCGCATTCGGCGCAACGAATTGCGCGTGCGGCGCAATCTTCGTCCAGTACGGCGCCAGTCCAATCAAGTCTTCGCCGTTGGAACCGTAGCCATGCAGCAAAACGATTAGGGCTTGCGCTTTTTCGCCCGATGCGGGAGGAAGGCGTGGGCCGTCTAACAAATTCATGACAAGCCCCTTTCCACTGCAAACACAATTCGGAACATAGCGAACTTCAAACGAATTGTTTTGCATACGCAAGGAGAATGAAATGGCACTGAAACGTAAAGCCGCAAAGCGCGGCCGTCCGGCGAAGAAGGCTCGCAAGACCGCCAAGCGCGGTCGTCCGGCCGCCGCACGCAAAACCGCGCGCAAGACCGCGAAGCGTAAGACCGCTCGCAAGACCGTACGCAAAGCCGTCCGCAAGACGGCGCGCAAGACCGCGAAGCGTAAGACCGCAAAACGCGGTCGCCCGGCCAAGCGCAAAGCTTAATTCGGGGGCAACGGGGGCGCGATGCGCGTTACGCGTTTTGCGCCCTCGCCCACCGGGTTTTTGCATCTAGGACACGCTTTTTCAGCTTTATTCGCGCTCGACGCTTCAGGCGGCGGGCGTTTTTTATTGCGCATCGAGGATATCGATCGCGCGCGCTGCAAGCCTGAATTCGAAGCGGCGATTTTCGAGGATTTGGGCTGGCTCGGTCTGGCGTGGGAGACGCCTGTGCGCCGGCAGTCGGAGCACATGGCCCACTATCAGGGCGCGCTCACGCGGCTGATCGGCCGCGGCGTCATGTATCGCTGCTTCCGCACCCGACGCGAGGTGCTGGAAGAGATCGCGCGTGCGCCGCATCGCGGCGGCGAAGGGCCGGACGGGATCGTGTTTCGCGGCGAGGCGCTCGGCGCCGATGAAGAGCAGACGCGGCTGGCGCGGGGCGAATCATTTGCCTGGCGCCTGTCGCTGGATAAAGCCCGCGACGCCCTCGGCGCCGTTTTCGACGAATTAATATTTGTAGAGACCGGCGGCGGACCGAACGGTGAACATGGCGAAATCGCCGCACGTCCCGCTCTGCTCGGCGACGCCGTGCTTGCGCGCAAGGATTTCCCCGCTTCGTATCATCTGGCGTCGGTTTGCGATGACGGACTGCAAGGCGTGACTTTGGTGACGCGGGGTCATGATTTATTCGCCGCAACGCATTTGCATGTGCTGCTGCAAGCGCTGCTTGATCTGCCGACGCCGGAATATCGGCATCATCGACTGATCCTGGATGCGCAGGGCAAGCGCTTCGCCAAGCGCGATCATGCCGCAACGATCCGCGCGCTGCGCGGACTGGGAAAGACGCCAGCAGAGGTGCGGGCGATGATTGCCCTCACACATTGAACAAGCCGCTTTGCCGTCTCGCACCGCGCGGACATTGCCTGGAGCGCTTGGACGGCGGCGGCAAACCGCTTAAGGGAGGGCCATGACATTGCCTGACCCCGCCCCGGCGGGCCGGCTCGACGCGGCGCCTGTGGACACGGGCGCCGTCGCCGCCGCGCCGGAAGAAGAAGCCAAGCGCATCATGCTGGTCACCGACGCCTGGGAGCCGCAGGTGAACGGGGTTGTCCGCACGCTTTCCAAGACCATTGCCGAATTGCGCGCTATGGGCTGCGAAGTCGAGATCGTGGCGCCGAGCGATGGCTACAAGACGCTGCCGCTGATCACCTATTCGGAAATACGCCTGGCCCTGAACGCGCGCGACGATGTCGAGGAGCGGTTCCTGGCCTTCGCGCCGGACGCCGTACACATCGCCACCGAGGGCACGCTGGGCTGGGACGCGCGGGCAGTGTGCCTGAAGCACAAATTCCCGTTCACCACCTCCTACCACACGCAGTTTCCCGAATACGTCACGGCCCGGTTCAACTGGATTCCGCTCTGGGCCGGCTATCGTTTCATGCACGCCTTCCACGACAAAAGCGGGCGGATCATGGTCGCTACGCCGACGATGATGGAATTGCTGGAGCGCAAGGGCTTCAAGAACATCACCTCCTGGACGCGCGGCGTCGATACCGAATTGTTCCACCCCTCCAAGCGCGACGTGGAGCGCGGCGTCTATGCCGGGATGAAGCGCCCGATCTGGACCTATGTCGGGCGCGTTTCGGTCGAGAAGAACATCGACGCGTTTCTGAAACTCGATCTGCCGGGGACCAAGGTCATCGTCGGTCAGGGGCCGGCGATGGAGGAATTGCGCGCCGCCTATCCGGCCACGGTATTCGCCGGCCCGAAATTCGGCGAGGAACTGGCGCGCCATTACGCCGACGCCGATGTGTTCGTATTCCCCAGCTTCACCGACACATTCGGGCTGGTGATCCTGGAAGCCCTCGCCAGCGGCACGCCGGTGGCCGCGTTCGTGGCGCCGGGGCCGAAAGACCTGCTGCCCGGCAGCAATGCCGGCATTTGCGACGACGATCTGCAAAAGGCCTGCCTGGAGGCGCTGAAGCTCAGCCGAGCAGACGCGCGCGCTTACGCCGAGAAATTCTCCTGGCGCGCCTGCGCCGAGGAATTCCGGCGGAACCTGCAGCCACTGCCCAAGCCGGAGAAGAAGCGCTTCTGGAAACGGCTACGCTCGATCCGCCTGCGCTCGATCAAATTGCGCCGGAAGAAGAAGGCGCCGATCGCTCAGCCGAACCAGCACGCGTAGGCGACCTGCGCTTTCATCCGCACGTGGAATTTGACGTTGCCGGGCACGTTAAAATGCTGACCGGCTGAATAGGCGGCCCACTCGCCGCCCGGCAGTTTCGCCTCGATCACGCCGGCGATGATATCCATCCGCTCCGGCGCGCCAGTGGAGAATTCGTATTCGCCCGGCTCCATCACGCCGAGCGTAGCCTCGCCGCGCTCATGGGAGAACCCAAGGCTCTGCACCGCGCCGCCGAAATAGGTGTTGTGCTTCATGATGTCGGGATAAGGGCTTACCCGCCCATGATGCAAGCGCCTGCTTCCCCTTGATGGGGAAGCTGTCACGCGCAGCGTGACTAACGCCCGCGCGTGGCGAGTTTGTGCGAGATGCGGCTGGCGACGTTGAGCGCCAGCACGCCGACGGTGATGATCAGCGCGCCGCTCCAGGCCAGGCTGGTCCATTCCTCATACGGGCTGCCGGCGTAGCGGTAGATCGCGATCGGCAGACTGGCCATCGGCTTGCCGAGATCGAGCGACCAGTTTGAATTGCCGAGCGAGGTGAAGATCAGCGGCGCCGTTTCGCCGGCGATGCGCGCCACCGCCAGCAGCATGCCGGTGAGAATGCCGCCGAACGCAGCCGGCACGATAACCTTGCGGACGGTTTCGTTATCGCGCGAGCCGAGCGCGACGGCGCCGTCGCGATAAGCCTCGGGCACGAGACGCAAAATATCCTCCGTGGTCCGCGCCACGATCGGCATCGCCAGCAGCGCCAGCGCTAGGCAGCCCGCCCAGGCGGAAAAGTGGCCGACGGGCGCAACGGCGATCTGGTAGACGAACAGGCCGATCAGGATCGACGGCGCGCTGAGCAGGATATCGTTCACGAAGCGCACGACGGATGCGACTTTGCCGCCGCGGCCGATCTCGGCGAGGTAGATGCCGACGAGCATCCCGAACGGCGCGCCGACCAAGGCGCCAACGCCGGTCTGGATCAGCGTG
Organism: Caulobacterales bacterium; assembly: GCA_035549875.1. Lineage (GTDB taxonomy): Bacteria > Pseudomonadota > Alphaproteobacteria > Caulobacterales > Aquidulcibacteraceae > JAKFWI01. Next base: position 1,277 of record DASZPV010000052.1, on the reverse strand, counting down.
CCGACGATCGCGTTGGCCAGACCGCCCTTGTTGCCCGGCGAAGCCATCGGCTTGGTGAACACGTCAAGCGAAAGGCCCTGGAGGCCCCGCTCGACCAACATCCAAAGAATGAGGCCGAGAAGCACAACGCCCAGCAAGGCCGCGAGCGTGCACAGGCCGCCCATGAACGCGTCGCCCCATTTGCGCCGGCGGTAGTTCCAGGATGCTTGCGTCTGCATCAGACCATCCTCTCCTGGCGCAGAAGAATGCGCGCGAGCGCCAGTACGGCGAACGACACGACAAACAGCAGGAAACCGAGCGCCAGCAGCACGGCCAGTTGCAGCGACCCCACTTCCGCTTCAGGGAAAGAGTTCGCGACGACGGAGGCGATGGTGGAAGCCGGCGCATAGAGGCTGTCGGGCATCCGGTTGGCGTTGCCGATCACGAAGGTGACGGCCATGGTCTCGCCGAGAGCGCGGCCGAGGCCCAGGAACACGGCGCCGAACAGGCTGGCGCGCGCCGCCGGCAACACGATGTCGATCAGTACTTCCCAGCGTGTGCCGCCCATGGCGTAGCCGCCCTCCTTGAGGATCAGCGGCGTCGTGAGCAGCACATCGCGCGTCGAGGCGGCGATAAACGGCAGAATCATGATCGCCAGCACCAGGCCGGCGGTGAGCATGCCGACGCCCAGCGGCGGCGCCTGAAACAGAACGCCGATCAGCGGCAATTCGGAGAAGTGCTCCGTCATCCAGGGCTGAACGAATTCGGCCATGACCGGCGCCAGTATGAAGAACCCCCACATGCCGTAAACGATGCTGGGCACTGCCGCGAGCAATTCGATTGCGACGCCGAGCGGCGTGCGCAAAGGCAGCGGGCAGGTCTCGGTCAAGAAAAAGGCGATGCCGAAGCCGATCGGCCAAGCCAGCGTGATGGCGATGACGGAAGAGACGAGCGTCCCCGTGATCGCCGGCAGCGCACCGTATAGATTGCGCGGCGGATCCCATTCCGTGCTCCAGATGAACTGGAGGCCGAACGTTTTGAACGCCTGCAGGCCGCCGGTCAGCAAATTGACCAGGATCGCGCCCAGCGTGACCAGAACGATCAGCGCGGCGATGGTCAGCCCGGTGCGAAACGCTGCATCGCCGAAATGGAAGCGGCGCGTGTTGATGAGCTGTGTGCCGGCGACCGCCATGACTTTGCTATCCCGCTCGCCAGACATTCTATCCGGCCCCCAATACCCGGCCATCAAGGGGCGGCTCAAGCAGAAAAAGCCGGGCGCCCCTCAACGCCCGGCCCCT
>DASZPV010000051.1:0-26403 GCA_035549875.1 Caulobacterales bacterium | reverse complement strand
GGCGCCGCGCGCTCGCGTGGCCTTTAGCGCTTCGAGCAGGCTGGCCTCGCCCTGAGCGTCAAGGTGCGCATTTGGTTCGTCGAGGATGATCAACTTTGGCAGACCAAACAGCGCCCGCGCCAGCGCAATGCGTTGGGCCTGACCCGCGGAAAGGCCGCGCCCGTTCGGGCCGATTTCGGTTTCATAGGCACGAGGCAGGCGCAGGATAAGATCGTGCGCGCCGGCGGATTGGGCGGCGGCGACCACCATGGCGTCAACCGTTTCGTCGCGCTCGCTGAACCGGGAGATGTTGGCGCCAATCGTGCCGGCGAAAAGCCCCACGTCCTGCGGTACGTAACCGATGTGCCTGCCCAACGCTTCCGGATTCCAGTCGTCCAGACTGGCGCCGTCGAGGCGCACTTTGCCCTGGTCCGGCTTCAACCCGCCTGAAAGCACGCGCATCAGCGTCGTCTTTCCCGCCCCGCTGGGCCCGACTACGCCGACAATCTCGCCGGGGTCAATGGCGAAATTTATCCCCTGCAGGATAAACGCCTCGTTGTTCTGCGCGCGGACAAAAATGCGTTCGGCGCTGAGCGCTCCGCGCGGCGCCGGTAGGGCGGTGCGCGGAACATCCTGACCCTGCTCCTGAAGCGCCTTCCTGATCGAGCCGAACGCCTGAAGGCCTTGGCCCAATTGCCGCCACGCCGTTACGACCTGTTCCAGCGGCGAGAAAGCGCGCGCCGCCAGAATCGAACAGGCGATGATGCCGCCCGCCGATATTTGTCGCTCCACCGCCAAATATGCGCCAAGGCCGAGCGCGCACGATTGCAACGCCTGACGCAGAAATTTGGTAATTGCGCTATAGCCGCCGACGGTTGTGGCGATTTGACCTTGGGAACTGGATAGATTTATCCGCGAGCCAAGCTGTCTGGTGATCAGCGCGTCGCGCATGCCCATCACGCGGCCCACTTCCGCATAGGCCGCGTCGTTCTCCACGACCGCATAGGAAGAGGCCGCTTCGGCCTGGCGGCGAAGGCTTCCGCGCATTGCCTGCTCGCCCGCGATGGCGACCATCACAAGCAACGCTCCCCCCCCGAGCGCAAGGGCGCCGACGGCGGGGTGGATAAGAAAGCAGATGAACACAAAAAACGGCATCCACGGCAGGTCGCAGGCCGCGAGCGCCGGGGCGCCGGTGACCGCTGTGCGGAACGTATCGAAATCGCGCAGCAATTGGCTGCGCGAGCGGCCCTGGCCCGGATCGCCGCGCATCGTCAGCCGTAAGAGGTGCGGCGCCAGCATTCGCTCAAGCCGTTGGTTGGCGGCCACCAGCAGGCGCCCGCGCAAAGCGTCCAGCAGGCTAAGGCAGATCAGGCTGACGGCCAGCGCCATGGTCAGGAATACGAGCGTCAACACGCCGCCTGAGGCCATGACGCGATCATACACGTTCAGCATGTAGAGCGACGGCGCCAGGTACAGCAGGTTAAGGGCCGCGCTGAAAAGGAGCAGATAGGCGAAGTGAGACCGGCACGCCTTGAAAGCGTCGGCCAACGGTCCGGCGTCGAGCTTTACTAGACGATCGAGCACGCACTTCCCCCTAGGCTGCAAATTGAGGCTGAAAACCCCCGACCGCAGATTTCACTTATACACAAGCCTTGGTGGATTAGAACTGAGCTTCGCTGCTGTTAGGTTAAAGTTCCCGCAGATGCTCGGCGCGCTGGCGCAGCCGGGCGCTGCTGAGCACAATAAGGCGCAGAAACGGCACGCCATGCCACGCCAAACGCATCGCGAACCGGCCAGCCGATTTGATGGCGCGCCAAGGGGCTGGCTCTGCTTGGTTTCGTCTTGATTTCGCTGTTTGGGCGGCGAAGGCCCGGTGCAACGCGACTTCGGGTTGTTCCGGCGGCGGCGCGCCACGGGCCGGCGGTTCACCTGCGGCGACCATAATCGCCGGGGAAAACGCTTCCCAGTTGAATTTCTGTTCAAACGCGGCGCGGCCGCGGTCGCCTAGCCGGCGGCGCAGGGCGCCATCTTTCGCCAACGCGGCGACCGCGTCGGCAATTGCGCCCGGCTTGCTGAAATCGATTACGACGCCGCACCCGGCATCCTTGATCGTCTCGGCGACGAATTCCGTTTGGTTGGCGAGGATCGGCAGGCCCGCGGCCATATATTGAGAGACCTTGTTAGGCGAGCAGAATTGGTGGTTCACCAGCGTCGGCTCATAAGGCACGAGGCCGACATCGGCCATGGCCGCGCGCGCTATCAGCGCTGCTTCTGATGTCGGCGGCGGAAACTGGATGCGGGAGCCTAGCAACCCCGTAGCACGCGCCATGGCGATTAGGTCGCTTTTGTAAGGCGTGTCCGGCCCCTGGAGCGCCAGCATGCAGTTCGCCGGTGTTTGCGGCCACGCTTCGATCAGCAGTTTAAGCCCGCGCCCCGGTGCAAAGCCGCCAAGGAACAGGAACTCGACAGTATCGCCCGCCTTTACCTTACGTGGCGGCGGCGTTGGCGAATCCGCGATCGGCGCGGCGTTCGGCAGGGAGATGAATGGAACGCCGTAGGTGTCCGCCATTCTGCCGGCGAGCTGTGGCGATACGGTGAAGCGCGCGTCCGCGGCCTGCGCGAGGCGGCGCTCGATGCGCACCCAAAGGTCTTCGTCGGCCTTGTCGAATTGCGGAAAGGCGTAAGGCCAGAATTCATGTGCGTCATAGAGCAGGCGCGCGCCGAAATCCTGCTTGAGCACGACGGCCGCCGGCAGGGCGTCAAAATCGGCGGCGACCAGCAGGTCTGCGGGGCCGAGCGCGCGCGCCGCGCGGATGAGCGATGCGTTGGTGCGCAGGATACGGCGCATCTGCACGCGGCGCTCGTGGTGCGCAGGATCGGCGGCGAATGCGCTGCCGGAAAAAAAGCCGCCGTCTTCGATTTGCGCGGCCTCATAGGCGAATGCCGCAAGGGTCGTCCAACCGGCGTTGTCGGCATAAAGCGCGCCGCGATCGTCTTGCGGCACGTAGCTCGGCCATGGCGTATCTGGCGCGCGTACTCGATCTCTGCCGTTGGCGAGGCGCTCAATTGACGGTTCGCGCCCGGCGGCGCCGTCGCGGAACAGACCGATTTCCGTCGTGTCGTACCGGGCCGACAACGTGGTGGCGAACCAGCCGATGCGCGGATCGGACGCCGGATCGCACGCCGCGAGGATAAACGCGCGTGGCCGCGGAGAGGATTGCGACCCGTTCATGCGCCGGCCGGCGCACCTTGCGTTGTCAAGCGCGTTAGGGCTCGCAGCAAGCGCCGTCCTTCCTGTTCCCAATTGTAGGTGTTCGCGGCGCGCAGCGCGGCTTGCTTGTAGCCGTCGATCGCACCACGGGTGAGACTATTGATCGTCTGCGAGATCGTTTCGGCAGAGACGTCGGGTATGAGCACGCCGGCGCCCGCGCCTTCGACAACGCTTCGCATGCTCGGCAAATCGCTAACGCAAAGTGCAAGACCGGCCATCATGTACTCGAAAACCTTGTTCGGCAGGGCAAATCGATTATGCGCCGAATGCCCCGGCAGCGCCATCAGGCCGATATCGAAGATGGCCGCGGCGGAAACGAGTTGCGTCATTGGTATGGGCGCCTCAAGGCGGATGCGCGGGGCGAGCCCGAGTTGGTCGATCCGCGCTTGCAACTGTTCCGGATAGCCGGCGAACGTCGAACCGCCGCGTATGGTCAGATCGAACTCCGGCCGGATCATATTCATCGCGTCGATAGCTTGCTCAAGGCCCCGTCCCGGCGCCAGCGCACCGTGATAGAGAATACGAATATGTGCGCCGGTTGCGCGAAATGCGTGGCATTCAAGCGCCGGGACGTTGCGGATAGTCTCCGTTGGCGCCGAAACCGAATAGATGCGGCGCAGCGCTTCGGTGATGTCAGGGGAAACCGATGTCACCAATCGCGCCCCGCAAATGCGGTTGCGCTCGACTGCGGCCGCTATCGGCCGGAGAGTGCGCCGCCATACGCGATCCTGGGCGTATTCCTCGATCGCGAACTCATGCGAATCGTAAACATAGCACCCGCCTACATGTGCGGCCGCCGCAGCGGCGATCGGCAGCATGTTCCAGTCATTGGCGATCCACACGCCTGGCTGCGTCTGGGCGCAGGCAATGTCGCGCATTTGCAAAAGGTGTGGGTAGCGCTGCCAGAAGATATACCGCTCCACGGCTTCGGGCGTTCCGAACCGCCGCAGGGCGTCCCGTTTGGCCGCTCGCATATTTTTGATACTGCCGATATAGGTGTGCATCAGGACCGACCCAATGAACGATTCGCGCAACGCTTTGCGCCACGCGGGCGAGGGCGGTGGCTGGGCCGGGGGCGATGGCGCGGGCGATGGCGCGGGCGGCCATTGCACGGTGCGCAGCGGCCACGCGGGCGGACTTGAGCGCCCGCCGGAAAGTCCGATGCCGACGACGGCCCATCCATTGGCGTTCAGCAGATCGCCGACGCGGCGCACACGCGGATCGTCCGATATCGGTGTATTAGCCAGCAGGTAAGCTCGCCGCGGTGTCGGCGCGGCGCTCACGCACTCATCCGGTTCATCTTGCCCCAAATTCCGAAATTGATGATCCGCCAAAGAGTGAAACCTGAATTCTTACCATTTTCCAACGTGGCGTTCAGGAGCGCGCGCGTTTCAGCCGCATCGAACAGGCCGGGGTACAGCGCCAGCGTAGCTTCCACGGCTTCACGAACCTGCGCCTTCATCGGCCCGCGGAACCAGGCCATTTCCGGCGTCGCGAAACCCAGCTTGTCGTGGCGCAGGCGAATCTTTTCCGGCAGCACCCCGGCCAGACCCTGCCGCAGTACGCGCTTGGTATCGGCGCCGACGATCTTGTGGCGATCCCAGAGGCCGATCGTGAAATCCACCAGCCGGTGATCGAGAAACGGCACGCGCGCCTCGATCGAGTGAGCCATGGAATCACGGTCTTCGTAACGCAAGAGCATCGGCAGGCTGACGCCGGTGACGAAGGCAAGACACAAACGGCCGATGTCGCTCAATTCGCCGATGGAATCGCGCTCCTGCACCTCGCCGAGCGCGCTGCCGGATTTCGGCGCGTGGGCCTGTATTGCGCCGTTCATCCAATTGTCGCCAGTCTGGTCCACATGCAGCGGCCGCACAAGTGCGCGTAAACGCGCCGGAGCCCTTGCGCCGAGCGTATAGACCATCTGCTCGACCGGATTGACGCCATGGCGGCGCGCACGGTCGGCGATCATGTACATGTAATCGAACGCGCGCCGCTCGCGGATCAGCGTCTGGGCATAATAGTAGAAGCTCGAGTGATAGCCGGCTAGTTGTTCGTCCGCGCCCTGGCCGTCGAGCATCACCTTGATGCCAGCCTGTTTTGCGCCTTCGAATACGCACCATTGCGCCAGGATGCTGGTCGACCCGTAGGGCTCGTCCTGGTGGTAGGTAATTTTCTCCGCCAGATCGAACGCGTCCTCCGCCTTCGGATAAAGATAATGCGCGGTCGATTTGGTATGCGCCACTACCGCTTCCATGAACGGCTTTTCATCGACCTCCTTGTTTGGAAAGCAGGCGCTGAACGTATGAATATTGCTGTGATCTTTTCCGAGCAGGCGGTCCATCACGCAAACGATCGCCGAGCTGTCTAGTCCGCCGGACAGGCATGAGCCCACAGGCACGTCCGATCGCAAGTGCAGCTTTATGGAATCGAAAAACAGCTCGCGGAACTTTTCCGCCGCCTGCTTCGCGCTGATCGGGGGCGATGGCTCGCGCGGAATGTCGTAATACCGCCGCACGATAAGGGAATCGCCCGTGCGCCACTTTGATAGATCGAGCGTCAGGCATTGTCCGCCGCGCAACTGGCGCACGCCGGCAAACATCGTTTCGTCGGTATGATCCGTCACGCCGGAGGACATGAAGTCCCAGGCGCGCGTCATGTTGATGCGCCGTTCGCCGCCCGGAAAATCGAGCAGTTGCTTGATCTCAGAGCCGAAGGCGATTCCCTTTGCGTTCGCCACATAAAACAGCGGCTTGATGCCGAACCGGTCGCGCGCAATGAAAAGCTTCTGGTCCTTTGCGTCCCATATCACGAACGCGAACATGCCGAGGAAGCGGTCAAGCGCGGCTTCACCCCAAGCCGCATAAGCGGCAAGCAGCACTTCGCTATCGGATTCAGTGCGGAACACCCAACCCTTGGCTTTGAGTTCCTCGCGCAGTTCGCGGTAATTGTAGATCTCGCCGTTGAACACCATCCAGAAGCGCTCGTCGGCGATGGAAAGCGGCTGGGCGGCGCGCTCTTCAAGGTCGATGATCGACAGGCGGCGATGGCCCAGCGCAAGCGGGCCCCGCGCGGTCTCGAACACCCGCCACCCGCACCCATCCGGGCCGCGGTGAGTCACGATGTCGATGCGCGCTGGGTCGGGATCGAAGCCTAGGGATGCGAATATGCCGCACATGCGAAAGTATATCTGCTCCGCCCGCGATTTGGTCCCGCAGCGCGCCGGACTACTGGCCTTTCTGCCGCCGCCTCGTCAAGGGACGCAGGGCGCGCGCGGGTGTTGTCTCCTGGCGCACCGAGAGGCTATGGAAAGGCCATGACCATGACTTCCCAAAGGCCCGCCGAAGCCTTCATACACGAAACCGCTGTCGTTGACGCCGGGTGCACGATCGGCGAGGGCGCCAAGATTTGGCACTTCACCCATATCCTGCCGAATTCGCATGTCGGCGCGGCCGCGCAGATCGGCCAGAACGTCTCGATCGGCCCGAACGTGACAGTCGGCGCCGGCTGCAAGGTGCAGAACAACGTCTCGCTCTATGAAGGCGTGACTTTAGAGGACGACGTGTTCTGCGGCCCGTCCTGCGTCTTCACCAACGTGTATACGCCGCGCGCCTTCGTGAATCGTAAGGCCGAGTTCGGCAAGACGCTGGTGAAGAAAGGCGCCACGATCGGCGCCAACGCCACGATCGTGTGCGGCGCGCCGAACCAGACGACCACGCTGGGCGAATATTGCTTCATCGCCGCCGGCTCGGTGGTGACGAAGGACGTTGCGCCTTATGCGCTGATGGCCGGCGTGCCGGCCAAGCGCATCGGCTGGGTCAGCCGCACGGGCGAAGTGCTGAAGGGCGACATGGTCTGCCCGCGCACCGGCGAGAAATACGAAGTCGTGGACGGCCAGTTGCGCCCGCGCGCCTAACGCTGCATGGCCGGCAAGCCGCGCCTCCTCATCATCGGCAAGAGCGGACAGGCCGCACGTGCGCTGGTTTCCGCGGCGCACGGCTTTGACGCCGTCGCGCTGGGCCGCGGCGAACTGGACATCGCCAACCTCTCTGCGATTGCGCCCGCGATCGGCGCCGTGCGCCCCGCGGTCGTCGTCAACGCCGCCGGCTTCACCGCCGTAGATGCGGCCGAAAAGGAAGCGGGCGCGGTGCTTCTGCTCAATCGCGATGCGCCGGGAGAGATCGCGCGCGTCTGCGCATCGCTCGGTGTTCCGCTGGTTCACATTTCGACGGATTTTGTTTTCGATGGCGGCAAGGGCGCGCCTTATGCGGAAAGCGATCCAGTCAGCCCGCCGAACGTCTACGGGCGCTCAAAGGCCGAGGGCGAGTTGGCGGTGGAGGGCGCAGGCGGCAGGTTCGCCATCGTCCGCACATCGTGGCTCTACGCCGCCGAGGGAAACAATTTCGTGCGCACGATCCTGCGTCTGGCGCACGAGCGCGGCGCGGTGCGCGTGGTCGCCGATCAATTTGGCCGGCCGACCTGGGCCGCCGATCTTGCCGGCGCCGTGCTGTTGATCGCACAGCGCCTGATTGACCGCGACGCCAACGCCGAGGGCGTCTTTCACTACTGCAATTCCGGCGATGCGAGTTGGGCTGATCTGGCCGAGGCCGCTATCGAAGGCGCCGCGCGGCGCGGGGCGCCCCACGCCTCCGTCGAACGCATCACGACCGCTGATTATCCCACGTCCGCGCGCCGGCCCGCCGATTCCCGTCTCGACTGCGCGCGGTTTATCGCGCTGCTTGGCGACGCCCCGCCGCGCTGGCGGGACTCGCTGGAGCGCTGCCTCGATCAGATGCGGCTTTAGCCGGCGTCAAGCGCCGCAAGATCGCGCAGGCAGGCCAGCAGCGGCTTCAACTCGCGTCGCAATGCCTGGGCGATGCGTTGTTCATGCACGGCATGCGCGGCATGCACCGCTGGCATCTGCTTTTTGCCGGATGCCGTAAGAAACAAGGCGTTTTCGCGCCGGCTTTCGCCGCCGCGGCGGATCAGTCCGCGCGTTTCCAACTGGTTCAGCACGCGGACCAGATTGGCGCGCTGAAGGCCCAGGGCGGCCGCGAGGTCCTGCTGGATAAGGCCGGGGTTGCGTTCAATCACCACCAGCGCGCCGTAATCGGCGGGCGTCAGGCCCAGCGGCCCGAGCGCATCGTTGAAACTCTTGATCGCCGCCGCGTTGGCAAGGCGCAGATGATAGCCGACCTGCCCGGCGAGCGGGCCGAGATCGACGTGCTCCGGCGCGGACCGAGCGCTGACTGCGGAAGGCTGACTCGACATGGCGCCTCATTGTTGTATTGTACAACATTACGCGCGTTGAAATCAAGAAGCGCAAGGGGGGAAACCCATGACCAGACCGCCGTTCCGCGCCGATGAAGTGGGCAGCCTGCTTCGCCCCGCCCGCGTCAAGCAAGCGCGCGCCAGGCACGAGAAGGGCGAGATCGATGACCCCGCTCTGAGCGCAATCGAGGACGAAGAGATCGCCGCGGTGGTGCAGAAGCAGCGGGATGTCGGGCTGAAACTGGCGACGGACGGGGAGTTCCGCCGCTCCTGGTGGCATTTCGATTTCCTGTCCAGGCTCGGCGGCTGCGAATTGTACCATCCCGATGGCGGCATCCAGTTTTCCGGCGTGCAGACGCGCAATGACAGCGTCCGGGTTGTCGGCAAGGTGGACTTTCCATCCGACCACCCAATGCTCGCGCATTTCCGCTATCTGAACGCCCAATGCGCCAAGGCCGGAACTATGGCCAAGATGACGATCCCGTCGCCGTCCGTGCTGCATTTTCGCGGCGGCCGCAAAGCGATCTCAACAGAGGTCTATCCCGATCTCGCCGCGTTTTTCGACGATACGGCGAAGGCCTACCGCAAAGCGGTCGCCGCGTTCTACGCCGCAGGCTGTCGCTATCTGCAGTTCGACGATACAGTTTGGGCCTATCTTTGCTCGGCCGAGGAAATCGAAAAAGCCAAAGCCCGCGGCGAGGAGACCGACAATCTCCAGCAAATCTACGCGCAAATGATCAATTACGCGATCGCTGAAAAACCGGCCGACATGACAATCACCACCCATGTGTGCCGCGGCAATTTTCGGTCGACGTGGATTTCCTCCGGCGGGTACGAGCCAGTGGCCGAAACCCTGCTCGCCGGCACCAATTACGATGGCTATTTCCTGGAATATGATTCGGACCGCGCCGGCGGGTTCGAGCCGCTGCGGTTCCTGCCCAGGGGCGCGAAGATCGTCGTCGCTGGCCTCGTCACCTCCAAATCCGGCGATCTGGAGGGCAAGGATACGCTCAAACGCCGGCTGGAGGAGGCCTCCCGTTTCGTCCCGATCGAGCAATTGGCGCTTTCGCCGCAATGCGGATTCGCCTCGACCGAGGAAGGCAATATCCTGACGGAAGCAGCCCAATGGGATAAGCTGCGACTCGTCGTGGATTTGGCCAACGAGATTTGGGGTCGTGCCTGAAGCACCGCGCGTCAGCGCCATTGTCGTGAGCTATCACACCGGCGCGCCGCTCGAGGAATGCCTGGATCGGCTCGAAAGCGATCCGGCCGCCTGCGACGTGATCGTCGTCGATAATGGCAATCGGCCGGACGTGGTCGCGGCGCTGCGCGCGCGCGCCGCGCGGTCGCCGAAAGTCAGGCTCGTCACCGGCCATGGCAATCTCGGCTTTTCGCGCGGCTGCAATCTCGGCGTGCGCGAGGCGCGGGGCGATTATTTCGCTTTCATAAATCCGGATGTCCGCATTGAGCCGGGCTGCCTTGAGGCGCTTTGCGCCGCCGCCGATGGCGCGCGCAAACCGTGCGTCATCGGCGCGCGCATACTCTGGCCGGACGGGCGCGAGCAGCGCGGCGGCCGGCGCGACATGATCACGCCCTGGCGCGCGTTCGTGAGCGCCTTCGGCCTCGGCAGGTTTGAGAAACTCTCGCCACTGTTTCGCGACCTGCATCGGGAGGATGATCCGGTTTCCGCTGCGCCCCAACGCGTGGGCGCGGTCAGCGGGGCGGCGATGTTGACGCCGAAAGACTCCTTCGCCGCGCTCGGCGGATTCGACGAGAAATATTTCCTGCACGTCGAGGATGTCGATATCTGCCGCCGTGCGGCGGAGGCGGGCGGAGAGACCCTGTTTGCGCCGCAGGCGCGCGCCATGCACCACCGCTCAACCAGCGAAACCACCTCGTTCAAGGTCGAGCGCGCCAAGGCCGCCAGCTTTGCGCGCTATTTCTTCAAATTTGCGCGCAATCCTCTGGATTTTATCGCCGCCTGCCTGGTTACGCCGCCGCTGGCGCTCGGTTTTGTCTGCCGTGGGCTGGTGCGCGATGCGCTCAGCGGCAAGGGCGCGGGAAATGAAGCGCGCATGTTCCTGCTGTTCGGCCTCGTCGGCGCCGTGGCGTTCGTGGTCGATGCGCTGGTCCTGATGTTCTGCCTGCAGCTTGGCCTTTCGCGCGTGATTGGCCGGGTGATTTCGCTGTTCGTGTCGATGAATTTCACGTTCGTGGTGAACCGTACATTCGTGTTCACGCGCTTCCGCGCTGCGCCCGTGTCTCAGCAATGGGCGCTTTATCTGGCCTCCAACACGTTGGGCGCGCTGGTAAACTACTCGGTCTATCTGGCGCTTACGGCGCCGGGGGCGCTGTTTGCAGGGCGCAACGTCCTCGCCATCGCTTGCGGATCGGTCGCAGGGATGGCGTTCAATTTCACCGCCTCGCGGCTTACGGCGTTCCGGCGCTAGGGCAAAGAAGCTGGGCTGATTTGCGCCTCGCGTCGGGCGTGCCTTTTGCGCTAGAGGGCGGCGATGGCTGAGCGGTACGATGTCATCGTCATTGGTAATGGCGCGGTGGGGCTTTCCATCGCCCATCGGCTGAAGGCGCGCGCGCCAGAATTGCGCCTCGCGGTGATCGGGGAGCGCGCGCGGCCAGGTGGGGCCAGCCCTGCTGCCGGCGCCATGCTCAACGCGTGGGGCGATCTCGTTCGCGATCAGTTTGCCGACCCCATCCTGATCGACCGCGCCGAGCTGATGATCGGCGCGCTGCCGCTGTGGGAGGCGTTCTGCCAAGAGCTAGCGCCCTTCGCCGTCGGCCTGAAACCAGGCTGGGGCACGCTGGTGCTGGAGACCGGCCGGGGCGGCGCGAGCGAAGCCGAAACGCTGGCCACCGCAATCGGCGCACTGGAGGCGCGCGGCCTTTCCGCGCCGCGCCATCCGCGCGGGCGTATCGTGCCTGACGGCTGGATCGACGCCGCCGCCGTGCTTGCCGCGCTGGATGCGGCGCTGTTCGCGCAGGGCGCGGCGCTGATGGACGGCGCGGTGACGGCGCTCAACCAGACAGATGGCGGCTGGTCGGCGCGGTTGAACACCGGCGCGGCGCTGCAAGGCGAACACGTCGTGCTGGCAAACGGCCCGTTTGCACAGGCGCTGGTCGAGCCGCTGGAGGACGTCCGCCGCGCCACGCCCCGCCTAGTTTATGAGGCCGGCGCTGGATTCAACGTCGTGTTTCCCGGCGCGCCGCCGGTTCCGTTTGTGGCGCGGACGCTGGGGCGCGGCGCGATCGGCGGGTTTCACATCGTACCGCTGGGCGCCGCGCGCTTCTATGTCGGCGCGACGGCCGAAGCCGCGCTTGAGCCGAATTGGACTCTGCCGGAAAAGCGTTTGGCGGCGGTGCGCAAGGCGTTTGTCGAAGAGTACGATCCGGCATTCGCCGCGGCGCTATTCACGCCCGGCCCGCTCGGTTTCCGCGCGCTTTCGGCGGACGGCTTTCCGCTGCTGGGGCAGAGCCATTTGCGCGGCCTCTGGTTCGCCACCGGCATGCGCCGCGATGGGCTTACCTCTTGCCCGGCGATCGCGCGAGACATCGCCGCCGCTATGCTGGATGGCGAAATCTCGGCGTCTCTAAAGCGCTTTGCGCCGTCGCGCGCACTGCTTTCGTACAAGAAGAAGCAAGCCGCGCTCGCGGACGCCGCCGCCGGTCATGGCCCCGAGGAGACCGCGCGGCTCACGGCGCTCGCCGATACGCTCGATCTTGGCGATTTCGGAATCAGTCCTAGCGTGCTGCCGCTGCTGGCCAATGAAAAGGCGCGTGCGCTTCTGTTTCCGCGCTAGCGGCGCAGGTTGAACACCGAGGCCAAAAACGCGCTCGCCGCCATCTGCACGCCCACTACGATGGCGGTGAGCGAAATCAGCAACACGCGCAGCACCAGATTATAGCTGATCTCGCCGAAATTGAGTGAGGCCCAATAGAGCAGCGCCCAGCCCGCGCCGCCAATGCCAATCAGCACGAACAGCAGCGAAACCTGCAGCAACCGCTCCAGCGTCAGGCCGCTGAGCAAATTACCGAGATTGCGTGGCTCCGGCAAAATACCCTCGATCAGCGCATAGCGCCGCGCCACGAAACTGAACAGCATGAGCTGGGAGCCGATAATGATCGCGAAACACGAAGCGGCGAGCGTATGGGTGCTGAGCCTTATGCCTGGCCTAACTTCGAGTGCGCCCGGGGCGAGGGCCGCTACGCCCAGCAAACCCATCGCGATCAGCAAAACGCCCGGATAAAAGAACAGCCAGCGCGGGCTGTGCAGCAGCAGGAAGCGCAGGTGGCGCCAGCCGTCGCGCCACGTCTTCAGGTGCGGCGCGCGCGTGCGGCCGTCCTTGGACAAAGTCGTCGGCACTTCGCTTATTTTCAGTTTGTTCAGCGAAGCCTTCACCACCATTTCGCTGGCGAATTCCATGCCGGTCGATTTCAGGCCGAGCCGGTCGATCGAGGCTTTGGAAAAGCCGCGCAGGCCGCAGTGAAAGTCGCCGATCGGAATATGGAAGAACAGCCGGCCGAGAAATGAGAGCACTGGATTGCCGAGATAGCGGTGCAGCGGCGGCATCGCGCCGGGCTTGATCCCGCCCCTGAAGCGGTTGCCCATCACCAGTTCATCGCCTGCGCGCAGGCGTTCGATAAACGGGCCAAGCGTCTCGAAATCGTAGGAATCGTCAGCGTCGCCCATGATCACGTAACGCCCGCGCGCCGCCGCGATCCCGCCCAGCAGCGCCGCGCCGTAGCCGCGCGCCGGGATATCCACCACGCGTGCGCCGGCCTTGCGCGCAATCTCCTGCGAGCCGTCCGTGCTGCCATTATCGGCGATCAGCACTTCGCCCTTCACGCCCGCGCGCGCGAGGTAGCCCCGCGCCTTGCGCACGCAAACATCGAGCGTCTCTGCTTCGTTAAGGCAGGGCATCAGTATGGTCAGCTCAAGGCCGGCCTGGTCGGCGGCGGGGGCCGTGTCGGTTATGGAAAGACTCATGGCCTGCTCGATACCCAAGCAGGGCCGTCAGCGCCACGCTTAAGCGGGCCTTATTCGGCTTTTCTGCCCGCTGGCATGCGGACCAGAAGCGGTCTATCGCTGGGAGGGGCGAGCGTCCGGGCTCGTCCCGAAGGCCGCCGCGTTTCCTGGCCCCAAGGGGGCCTTGTTGGCGGCCGAGAATTGAGCCTCTATCAGCCTCTGGCGGAGTGCGCATGGGCAAGACCTATTTCGGTACGGACGGGATTCGCGGGGCGTCCAACTCCTTCCCGATGACCCCCGAAATCGCGCTGCGCGTCGGCATGGCGGCGGGCAAGCTGTTCCATTCGGGCGGCGAGCGCCGGCATCTGGCTGTGATCGGCAAGGACACCAGGCTCTCCGGTTATATGATCGAGCCGGCGCTGGTGGCCGGCTTCACGGCTGTCGGCATGGACGTGCGTCTGTTCGGGCCGCTGCCGACGCCGGCGGTGGCGATGCTCACCCGTTCGCTGCGCGCCGATCTGGGCGTGATGATCTCGGCCAGCCACAACCAGTATTCTGACAACGGCATCAAATTGTTCGGCCCGGACGGCTACAAGCTTTCCGACGACGTGGAGCGCCGCATCGAGGTGCTGATGGATCAGCCGCTCGACAAGGATCTCGCCGAGCCGGCCGCGCTCGGCCGCGCCCAGCGCATCGACGACGCCCAGGCGCGCTATATCGAGATCGTCAAGGCGACGTTCCCGCGCGGCATGCGCCTTTCGGGTTTGCGCGTTGTAATCGATTGCGCCAATGGCGCGGCCTACAAGGTCGCCCCCGAGGCGCTTTATGAACTCGGCGCGGAGATTTTTCCGATCGGCGTTGCCCCGGACGGCTTCAACATCAACCGCGAAGTCGGCAGCACCGATCCGCGCGCGCTGAAGGACGCCGTGTTGAAATATCGCGCCGATATCGGCATCGCGCTTGACGGCGACGCCGATCGTCTAGTGCTCGTGGACGAGAAGGGCCAGTTGATCGATGGCGACCAGCTCATGGCGTTGATTGCCCAGTCCTGGAAGAAGTCGGGCGCGCTCGCCAAGCCCGGGATCGTCGCCACGGTGATGTCCAATCTCGGCCTGGAGCGCTTCCTCAAGAAACTCGAACTGAAGATGGAACGCACGGCGGTAGGCGATCGTTACGTCGTCGAGGTCATGCGGGCGAAGGGTTACAATGTCGGCGGCGAACAATCTGGCCATATCGTGTTGTCGGATTTCTCCACCACGGGCGATGGCCTGCTCGCGGCGCTGCAAGTGCTGGCCGTGCGCGTGCGCAGCGGTAAACCGGTTTCCGAAATATGCCACCTTTTCGATCCGGTGCCGCAAGTTCTTGAAAGCGTGCAGGTCAAGAAAGGCGGCAAGCCCCTGGAACGCGACGACGTGAAGAGCGCGATCAAGGTCGCTGAGCAATTGCTCGGAACCAAGGGCCGCATTCTCGTGCGCGCCTCCGGCACAGAACCGGTCGTGCGCGTTATGGCCGAGGGCGACGACGAAAAACTCGTACGCGAAGCCGTCGGCAACATTGCCGAAGCGGTGCGCGAAGCCGCGCGCGCTGCATGAGCGCAGCGCTGGCGCAGCGTGCGGCCGCGGCCAAGGGCTGGCTGCTGAACGTCGCGTTTCCGCTATGGGCCGACAAAGGCTTTGATGCCGCCACCGGCCTGTTTCACGAAAAGCTAAACGCTGATCTTTCGCCGGCGCCCGGGCCGCGCCGGGTGCGGGTGCAGGCGCGGCAGATTTATTGTTTCGCGCTCGCCGGCCGTATGGGCTGGTCCGGGCCGTGGCGCGAGCGCGTGGAAGCCGGTTTCGCCACGCTCAGCGGCGCCGCGCGCGCCGAGGGCGGGGCGGTAGGCCATCTGCTGGATGCGCGCGGCAAGCTGCCCGATGCGCGCCGCGATCTATACGATCAGGCCTTCGCGCTGCTCGCCTGCGCACATGCAACGCCAGTTGTGCCTGATGCGCCGAAGCGAGCGCACGAGATCATGGATTTCATCGAACATTCCTGGAAGAGCCCAAAAGGCGGCTATGAGGAAGGCGAGGTAGAGCCGCCGCTGCCGCGCCGGCAAAATCCGCATATGCATTTGTTCGAGGCCGCGCTGGCGCTGCAGGACGCGGCGGGCGCGGCGCGCTGGCGCCCCCTGGCGCAACAGATCGCAAGCTTGTTCAACGCGCACTTTTTCGACGCAGAGTACGGCGTGCTGCGCGAGTTTTTTGAAGCCGACTGGAAGCCCTCCGCGACAAAAGGATCGCTGCTCGAACCGGGCCATCATTTCGAATGGGTCTGGTTGCTGGCGCGCTGGCGCGACGCATCGGGCGAAGATACAGGCCCGATTGCGGCGAAGCTCTACGAATACGGCGAACGCTACGGGATCAATACACACGACGTTGCCGTTGATGAAATGCTGCTCGGCGGCGGCATGGTATCCGCCCGCGCGCGGCTTTGGCCGCAAACCGAGCGCCTGAAAGCCGCGCTCGCGCGGCTTGAGGATGGCAGCGGCGACGCCGAAGCGGTGGTCAATGCCTACGACAAGCTCGCACTCTATCTCGATGCGCCGGCGCCGGGCCTGTGGCGCGACCGCATGAACGAAGACGGTTCATTCGTGGATGAGCCCGCGCCCGCGAGTTCATTTTATCATATCGCGGTTGCGCTTGATGAGCTGATTAGACTTGCCGAAATCTGAGGCGCCGCTTCCCTTATGTTTTTCCCTCTTTCGGAGTTCTGCGCTGACCGCTAGCTATGGCGCGTGTGGGAGGGATCAGATGATGCGTAAGAAGATTCTGGCTTTGGCGGCGGCCTTCGCGGCGATGGTCGCGCCGGGCGCAAACGCGGCGACGTTTGATGCGCAACATGACGCTTCTATCTTCAACGTCGTGCAATTGGGCGTGCTTGGTCTCAAGGGCAAGGTCACCGCGTCATCCTATTCCGCCAGTGCAACGATGCAGACGGCCGGCGTGGCCAATCTTTTCGGCGATAACAGGATATCGGCGGCCTCAGCAGGCCCCGTCGCGCCTGCTGGCTTGTCATGGACGACCTTCTCGCTTGATCACGCCTACGGCAAGAAGCACCGCCAGACGGCGCTGGCGCGGGGCGGGGCGGGCCTCAGCGAGAAAGTGACGCCGCCGCTCTCGAACACCACCGCCAACGTGCCTGTCACCGCGGCGCAGAAGGCTGGCGCGCGCGATCCGGTCAA
Source organism: Caulobacterales bacterium (assembly GCA_035549875.1). Classification (GTDB taxonomy): domain Bacteria; phylum Pseudomonadota; class Alphaproteobacteria; order Caulobacterales; family Aquidulcibacteraceae; genus JAKFWI01. The sequence continues at coordinate 9,681 of DASZPV010000051.1, read as the reverse complement.
TGCGATCCTGGAAATGAGCCGCACGGTCGGCAGGGGGGCGTGCAGCGGCACATATCCGGTGTTCGACGGCAAGACGTATTACACCCTCGCGCTCGTCCCAAAGGGCAAGGCGCCATACGCTATGGGCGGCTACAACGGCGAGGCCACCGTTTGCACGCTTCGCTATAATCCCATCGCAGGCATGAAGCCGACGACGGCGGCCGAACGCGCCAAAATTCCGCAAGGCGAGGCGTACTTTTCGGCGCCCGTCGATGGCTTTGCGCTGCTGATCAGTCTGCAGGTCCCCACGCCCGTGGGTCTCGGCCGCATCGACCTAAAGAAGTATGCGTTGACCGCCAACTAACGGTTCACTCGACGGTAACTGACTTCGCCAGATTGCGCGGCTGATCCACGTCTGTGCCCTTCAGCGCCGCCACGTGATAGGCCAGTAGCTGCACGGGCGCGGCGTAGATGATCGGCGCAATGAATGGATCACAGGCCGGCACGGTGATTTCCGCCCACGGTTTGCCGTGGGCGGCGTCCACGCCAGCTTCATCGGATATCAGCAATACGCGTCCGCCGCGCGCGGCGACTTCCTCGAGATTGGAGAAGGATTTGTCGAACAGCGCATCGTGCGGCGCGAGCATCACGGTCGGCGTGTGTTCGTCAACCAGCGCGATAGGGCCGTGCTTCAGCTCGCCGGCAGCATAGCCTTCGGCATGGATGTAGGAGATTTCCTTTAGCTTTAGCGCGCCTTCTAGCGCCAGCGGATACATCTGCCCGCGGCCGATGAACAGCACGTCGCGGCAGGCTGCCAATTCATGCGCCAGCTCCAGGATCGCACCGTCTTCGTTGATGGCCTCGCCAATCAGGCGCGGCGCCTCGAACAGAACGCGGGTCAGCCGCGCTTCTTCCTTGGCGTCGATCTTGCCGCGCTGGCGCGCCGCAAACAGCGCCAGCGCCGCGAGCGCGGAAAGCTGCGCGGTGAACGCTTTCGTGGACGCCACGCCGATTTCCGGCCCGGCGAGGGTAGGAAAAAACACATCGCTTTCGCGCGCGATGGAGGAGGTGGTGACGTTGACGAGCGAATAGACCTTGAGCTTGCGCTCCTTGCACAGCCTTAGCGCCGCCAGCGTATCCGCCGTCTCGCCCGATTGCGAGATGAACAGTGCGGCTTCGCCTTCTTCCGTGGCTGGATCGCGATAGCGGAATTCCGAGGCGATATCGCATTCCACCGAAAGGCCGGCGAGTTTTTCAAACCAATATTCGGCCACGCGGCCGGCAAGATAGGCGGTGCCACACGCCACGATGTGCAGACGCTTCATCGCCTTGAAGTCGAGCTTGTCGGCGTTCGGCGGCGCGGCGCGTTCGGATAGCGCGTCGACGTAGAGCGACAGCGTGCGGCCGATCGCGTCAGGCTGCTCGTAGATTTCTTTCAGCATGAAATGGCGGAAATTGCCCTTTTCCGCCCCCGCGCCGCCGGAAGGGACGATGTGCTCAATGCGGGTGACGCGTTCGCCTTCGATATCGAAAATTTCGGCGCTCTTATGTGTCAGCAGCACCATGTCGCCTTCTTCGAGATAGATCACGCGTTGGGTGAACGGCGCCACGGCGATCGCATCCGAGCCAAGGAACATCTCGCCCTGGCCGATTCCAACAACCAGCGGGCTGCCTTTGCGCGCCCCGATCAACAGATCCTTCATCCCGTCGAAAAGCACGGCGATCGCATAGGCGCCATGCATGCGCGCAATGGCGGCGGAGACGGCTTGGGCGGGCTTTTTTCCGCTTTCCAATTCCTGCGCGATGAGTTGGGCGATGACCTCGGAATCGGTTTCGGTCTCGAATTTGCGCCCGGCGGCCTCAAGCTCCTGCCGCAAGGTGCGGAAATTCTCGATGATGCCGTTGTGGACGATCGCGACGCCGCCGGATTTATGCGGGTGGGCGTTGTTTTCCGTCGGTGCTCCGTGCGTGGCCCAGCGCGTGTGGCCGATGCCGCTTTCACCGGTTAGCGGGGCGGCCGCGAGCGCGGCGTCGAGATTGACGATCTTGCCCGGCGCACGGCGCCGCTCGATCACGCCGGCCTCCAGCACCGCGACGCCGGCTGAATCGTAGCCGCGATATTCCAACCGCCGCAGCGCCTCCACGAGCCGCGGCGCCGCTGGCGTGGCCTTGCCGAGAATTCCGATGATGCCGCACATTAAACTATTCCCACCGTCGCTGCGCCTTATGCTTCACGCGCGGGCGCCCGCGCACCTCAAAACCTATTGCAGTTCACGACCGGAGCCGCTCGATCCACGCCTGGGTCGAAGGGTCGCGCGGCCCTGCGCCCGCGCCAGAAAGCGCGCCCGATAGCGAGCCGGCAAGCTGTTTGCCCAGTTCCACGCCCCATTGATCGAAAGAATTTACGCCCATCAGCACGCCCTGCGCGAATGTGCGATGCTCGTAAAACGCCAGCAGCGCGCCAAGGCTTTTCGGCGTCAGGCTGTCGAGCGCGATCATCGTGGAGGGCCGGTCGCCGCTGAACGTGTGATGCGCCGCCAGCGCGGCGATCTCGGCGTCGGTCTTGCCGGCCTTGCGCATTTCTTCTTCCACGGCGGCGCGTGATTTGCCGACCATCAGCGCTTCGGCCTGCGCCAGAGCATTGGAGAGCAAAGCGAGGCGATGGGCCGGCGCACCGCCAAGCCCCTCGCGAACGATGACGAATTCGACGGGAATTTTCTCCACGCCTTGCTGAAGCAATTGGAAAAACGAGTGCTGGCCGTTCGTGCCGGAAGAGCCCCATGTCACTTCCTGCGCCAGGCGCGTCAGCGGCGCGCCGTCGCGCGTTACGCTTTTGCCGTTCGATTCCATTTCCATCTGCTGCAAGAATGACGGCAGCAGGTCCAGCCGGCGCGCATAGGGCGCGAGCGAATAGGAATGCGCGCCGAGCGCGTTGCGATTCCATGTGTGCACGCAGGCGGCGATGAAGGGCGCATTCTTATCCAGCGGGGCAACGCGGAAATGTTCGTCCATTTCCGCCGCTCCCGCCAGCAATTCGTCGAACGCGCCTTCATGCAGGCAGGCCGCTACGGAAAGGCTGACGGCGCTCCACAGCGAATAGCGCCCGCCGACCCAGTCCCAGAACGGAAAAACGTTTTCGCGTTTTACGCCCCACGCGATAGCCCTTTCGGGGGCGGCGCTGATCGCGAGGAAATGCGCCGATACGTCGGCCTGGCCGAGGCGATCGCGCAGCCAGGCGCGCGCGGTCTCGGCATTGGTGATCGTTTCGAGCGTGGTGAAGGTCTTCGACACGACGGCGACAAGCGTACGCTCCGGGTCTAGCCCTTCGATCGCGTCGGCGATATCGGCGCCATCGACATTGCTGGCGAAGCGCAAGGTTAAGCCCGGCGCGCGGAAATCCTTCAGGGCATCGATCAGCACGCGCGGGCCAAGGTCCGAGCCGCCAATGCCGATATGCACGATGGCGTTCAGCGGCTTGCCGGTCGCGCCGTTGATCTTGCCAGCGCGGAAAGCGGCGGCGAAGGCGGTCATTTTTTCGCGCACGGCGGCAATTTCGCGGGCGATCGCTTCGTTTGGCGCCGGTCCGCGAAGCGCGGTGTGGAGCACAGCCCTGTTTTCCGTCGTGTTGATCGCCGCGCCGGCGAACAATTTCTCGCGCCAGCCCGTAAAATCCATAGCTCGCGCAAGATCGGCCAGCAGCGCCTGGGCGCGGGCGTCGAATTTCTCTTTGCTGAAGTCGATCAGCAGGTGCGGCGTCTCGAACGTGAAGCGCTTTGCGCGTTCAGCGTCGGCGGCGAACAGGTCAAGGATCGTGCGCCCGGAGAGCGCGCGGCCATGCGCCTCGATCGCCTCCCACGCCGCGCTCATAGCTTGTCTTTCCGGCCAGCCTTGGAGAGCGCGTTAACCAGCGCTTTCACTTCCTCGGCGCGCTCGCGCGGGGCGATGCACACGGCGTCCGCCGTTTCGATCACCACGAGATCGCTGACGCCCACCAGCGCTACAAGGCGGCTTTCCGCGCGCACGTAGGAATCCTGCACGCCGATGGCGAGCACGTCGCCCTGCAGCACGTTGCGTTCATCATCCTTCGGAGCAATTTCCCATAGCGCGGTCCAGCCACCGACATCGCTCCATTTCATATCCGCCGGCACGGTCGCGGCGCGGTCCGTGCGCTCGGCGACGGCGTTGTCGATCGAAATCGAGGGCGAGGCGCTCCAGGAACTGGTTTCCGGATGGAACCCCGCCGCATCCGTCTTGCCGTCGGCGTAGGCGCGCTCGACGGCGTCGCGCACGGCAGGTTCGTGCTTGCTCAATTCTTCGAGGAATACGTTCGGCTTGAACATGTAGACGCCGGAATTCCAGTCGTTGCCGCCTAGGGCGAGGAGGCGCTCTGCTTCGGCGCGATCGGGCTTTTCGCGAAACTGCGCGACGCGAAAGCCCGGCCCTTCCGCCGCGCCGCGCTGGATATAACCGTAGCCGGTATGCGGGCTGTCGGGCGTGATGCCGAAGGTGACGATATAGTCGCGCGCGGCCAGCGCCGCGCCGTACGCTACGGTTTGGGCGAACGCCGCGGCGTCGCCGATGTGATGGTCCGATGGTAGCAGCAGCACGACCGTATCATCGCCGCGTTCGCGCGCGGCCAGCGCGGCGAGCGCGGCGGCGGGGGCGGTGTTCTTTGCCGCGGGCTCGACGATAAGCCGCGCCTCGGCTGCGCCGCTGCACTCCATTTCCTCGCGCGCGATCACGGCGAGACTTTCGCCCGAGAGCAGCACCACATCCTTTGCCGTCACGCCGGGCAGGGCCAGCGCCCGCCGGATCGTTTCGCCGAGCAGGGAATTGTCGGTCACCAGCGGGTGAAATTGTTTCGGCCGCGCCGCGCGCGAGAGCGGCCAGAGCCGGGTGCCCGAGCCGCCGCACATGATTGCCGGAATAATCTTCATCACGAACGCCCGATGCTCACATAGGTAAAGCCATCCGCCTTCATCTCGCGAGGCTTATAAATGTTCCGCAGATCGACGATCACCGGCGCCTTGAGGCTGGCCTTGATACGATCGAGATCGAGCGCGCGGAACTGGTCCCATTCGGTTACGAACGCGACCACGTCGGCGCCGTTTACGCATTCATAGGGTCCAGCGGCGAACTCCACGTCCTTCAGGAGCTTCTCGGCCTCCTTCATGCCTTCCGGATCGAACGCGCGCACTGTTGCGCCGGCCTGCTGCAATGCCGGGATGATGTCGAGCGCGGGCGAATCGCGCATGTCGTCGGTGTTCGGTTTGAAGGTCAGGCCGAGCACGGCGACGGTTTTTCCCTGCACCGAGCCGCCGACCGCGTCGATTATTTTCTGCGCCATCGCCTTCTTGCGCGCGTCGTTCACTTTCACGGTGGTTTCCACGAGATGCACGGGCGCGCCATGTTCCTGCGCGGTGCGCACCAGCGCCAGCGTGTCCTTTGGAAAGCACGAGCCGCCGTAGCCGGGGCCGGCGTTGAGGAATTTGCCGCCGATGCGGCCGTCAAGGCCGATGCCGCGCGCGACATGCTGCACATTGGCGCCGACTTTTTCGCAGAGGTCTGCGATCTCGTTGATGAAGGTGATCTTCATCGCCAGGAATGCGTTGCCGGCGTATTTAGTTAATTCCGACGTGCGCCGGTCGGTGAACACGATCGGCGTGTCGTTAAGGAACAGCGGCCGGTAGAGTTCGCGCAGCACTTCGCGCGCCTGTTCCTGATCGGCGCCGACGACGATGCGGTCGGGATGCTTGAAATCGTCGATCGCCGCGCCTTCGCGAAGGAATTCCGGGTTGGAAACCACGTCGAAATCGCCGTCGGGACGGCGCTTGCGGATGATGTCCTCTACCTGGTCGCCGGTGCCGACCGGCACGGTCGATTTTGTCACCACGACCGTATAGCCGCTCATCAGATCGGCGATTTCTTCGGCGGCGGCGAATACATAGGTGAGGTCGGCGTGGCCGTCGCCGCGCCGGCTGGGCGTGCCGACCGCGATGAAAACGGCGTCGGCCTCGGCAATCGCCTCGCCCGCATCGGTCGAGAAAAACAGGCGGTTCTCGCGCGTGTTCTTCTCGACGAGATCTTCCAGGCCCGGCTCGAAGATTGGCATTACGCCGGCCTTCAGCTTGTCGATCTTGGTCTGGTCCTTATCGACGCACGTCACGATGTGGCCGAAATCGGCAAAGCACGCGCCGGAAACCAGGCCCACATAGCCCGCGCCGATCATCGCCACGCGCATCGGCCCTAAATCTCCTGGTTATAAGCGCCGACTTCGGGAAACTTCCCGAGACGCGGCTTGATCTCTTCGCGAAACAACGCGCGCATGTCGTCCTCGCTCTTCATGCTTTCAACCACGACGACCAGTTCAGGCTTGTTGGACGAAGCGCGCGCCAGAACCCATGAGCCGTCCTCCAACGTGACACGCACGCCGTTGACGGTGTTGAGATCGCGGATCGAGCGGCCGAGAATTTTTCCGCCGGATACGGCGAAGGCCTTATAATCCTTCACCACCTGATCGATGACGGCGTATTTTGTCTCGTCGTCGCAATGCGGCGACATGGTCAGCGATGTGAAGGAGACCGGCAGCGCCTTTTTCAGATCGGAAAGTTTCTTGCCCGGATTGCGATCCAGCATGGCCAGCACGGCGATGCCGGAGACGATGCCGTCGTCATAGCCAAGGCCATACGGCTCACGGAAAAAGAAGTGCCCCGATTTCTCGAAGCCGGCGAGGGCCTTCAATTCCGTCGTCCGGCGCTTGATGTAGGAATGGCCGGTCTTCCAGTAATCGACGGTGACGCCGTTTTGTTTCAGCACCGGATCGACCGCGTAGAGCCCGGTCGATTTCACATCGACAACGAACGTCGCGCCCTTGTGCGTTCCGGAAAGATCGCGCGCTAGCATCAGGCCGATCTTATCGGCGAAGATTTCATCGCCTTCGTCATCGACCACGCCGCAGCGGTCGCCGTCGCCGTCGAAGCCGAGCGTGAGTTCGGCGTTGTGCTCGCGCACCGCGTCGGCCATCGCGTGCAGCATGGCGCTGTCTTCGGGATTGGCGTTGTAGTTCGGAAACCGCCAGTCGAGATCGCAATCGAGTTCGATCACCTCGGCGCCGACGCGGCGCAGCGCTTCCGGCGCGAATGCGCCCGCCGTGCCGTTGCCGCATGCCGCCACCACTTTGATCGGCCGGCTGAGTTTTACCTTAGCCACCTCGGCCAGATAGCGCTCGCTCATGTTCTCGACGCGGATCAGCGCACCGCCGGGTTTTGGCTTATAGGCGCCGGTGAGCACGATCTCCTTGAGCCGGCCCATCTCGTCGGGACCGAATGTCAACGGCGGCTCGACGCCCATCTTGACCCCGGTCCAGCCGTTTTCGTTGTGGCTGGCGGTCACCATCGCCACGCCGGGCACGCCCAACGCGAATTGCGCGAAATAGGCGACCGGCGAAAGCGCCAGGCCAATGTCATGCACTTCGAGGCCCGCTTCCATCAGGCCGATAATCAGCGCCTGTTTGATCGAGAGCGAATAGGCCCGGTAATCGTGGCCGACGACGATTTTCGGGGCCACGCCCCGCTCGCTCATCAACGCCCCCATGCCCAGGCCCAAAGCCTGGATGCCGATCAGGTTGATTTCCGGCGCCTTTGCCGAGCTGGGCGCGCCAAACCACCAGCGCGCGTCATACTCGCGAAAGCCGGTGGGCTTTACGAGCGGCAGTTCCTCAAATGCGGCGGTGTTCTGCTGGAGGTCCGTGCGCGAAGGCGGCAGCATTAAATGGTCCCGGATGTGGGGTGAAATCGCCCAGCCGGGCGCGGGCCAACGCTGTAAGCAGACCTGCTTTTTTGAGCAAGTGCGGTAGGTGCTGAGGGGAGGCGCCTTTTTGCCTTCTCGACGCGCCCGCCTGCGATGTCATAGACCGCATCCAGGAGTTAACGATGCCGCAACTCGCGCTGCTGCGCCACGGCCAGAGCCGCTGGAATCTGGAAAACCGCTTCACCGGCTGGGTGGATGTGGATTTGACGCCCGAGGGCGAGGCGCAGGCCAAGCGCGGCGGGGCCCTGCTAGGCAACGCCGGGGTGGAATTCGACCGCATGCACACCTCCGTGCTGACGCGCGCGATCCGCACCGGCACGCTGGCCCTGGAGGCGATGGGCCAGGCCTGGCTCCCGGTCGTGAAGGATTGGCGCCTGAATGAGCGCCATTACGGCGCGCTGACCGGCCTCAACAAGGCCGAGACGGCGGCCCGGCACGGTGAGGAGCAGGTCAAGACCTGGCGCCGTTCCTATGACATCCCGCCGCCGCCGCTGGCCGAAGGCGGCGAATACGATTTCACGCGCGACCGGCGCTATGCGGGAATACCTAGCCTGCCGCGCACGGAATCCCTGAAGACAACCCTTGAGCGCGTTTTGCCCTACTGGAACCAGGCGATCGTCCCGGACCTTGCGGCGGGGCGCAACGTGATTGTCGCGGCGCATGGAAATTCGCTGCGGGCGATTGTCAAACACCTCTTTGGCGTGTCCGATACGGCGATCGTGAATGTGGAAATTCCCACCGGCAATCCGTTGCTGATCGAGCTTGGCGCCAGCCTCAAGCCGGGGGCCGCGGCCTATCTCGACGTGTCGCGCGCCGCGGCGCTGCCGGACGCGGCGTGAGCGCGGCTGACGACCTGCGCTTCATGCGCCGCGCCCTGGCGCTGGCGGATTCGCGGCTCGGGCATACCTGGCCCAATCCCAGCGTCGGCGTGGTGATCGTCCGGGATAACGTGATCGTCGGCGAGGGCGTCACCGGCGATGGCGGGCGCCCGCACGGCGAGGAGATGGCGCTGGCCGGAATCGGCGCGCCGCGGAAGGGCGCGACCGTATACATGGTGCTCGAACCGTGCGCCCGACGCAGCTCCACCGCCTTGTCCTGCACCGTGCTCCTGCTGAACGCGGGCGTGGGCCGCGTTGTCGTGGCGACTGAAGATCCCCATCCCAACGCTTCCGGCGCCGGCATCGCCAATTTGCGCGAAGCGGGCGTTGCCGTTGAGCTTGGCCTGTGCGGCGAGGAGGCGCGCGCGCTGAACGCCGGCTTCTTCATGCGCGTCGTGCAGCACCGCCCGCTGGTGTGCGCCGATGCCGACCGCAGCCGGTACGACGCGGTGTTCAATCCGCCGGCCGGCGAAGAGCCCGCAATCGTGCTCCAGCGCCTCGCGACGGCCGGGCTCACCCGTATGTGTGTCGAACCGGGCGGCGCGCTGGCCGCGCGCCTGGAACGCGATGGCCTGCTGTCGCCGGTTTTTCATCTTTCGGTCTGATCACATGGCGCTCGAACTCCGGCCCAATTGCGAATATTGCGACAAGGATTTGCCGCCGGATTCGATCGAGGCGTGCATCTGCACCTATGAGTGTACGTTCTGCGCCGATTGCGTTGAGATCATCCACAACGTCTGCCCGAACTGCGGCGGCGGCTTCGTGCCGCGCCCGATCCGGCCGGTGAAGGAATGGCGGCCGGGGCTTTCTCTCGCGAAGCGCCCGGCTTCAACCAAGCGCGTGGCGCTTTCCTACAGCTTCGATGAGATCGCCGCGTTCTCCAAAAAGCTACGCATTGTTCCACCGGAGAAACGCTAAGGCGCCCAGCCGGGCGGCGCGAGCGTAAAGCCGGCGAAATCAAAGCCCGGCGCCACAACGCAGGAAACCAGCGTCCAATCGCCTAAGCTCTCCGCCG
>DASZPV010000050.1:0-10548 GCA_035549875.1 Caulobacterales bacterium | reverse complement strand
TTAAATGCGCCGGGGAAGCGCCAGCCAGGCGCGTAACGGCTTAGGCGAGGCTTTAGTTCTTTGGCGCAAGTGGAGCCGGCTGTCGGGGACCGCGCGGGCCAGGGGCGCAAGGCGCGCGGGATCGCCGTTTCGGCCGAGGGCGTAAGCAAATCCTTCCTTTTGATCGACGAGGGCGATGCGTTTCGCATCGCGTTCGGCGGCGCGCGCGGCGTCGAAAAATTCGAGGCGCTGCGCGATATCACGCTGCGCGCACCGAAAGGTCAGTTCGTCGGCATACTCGGCCTTAACGGCGCGGGCAAAACCACGCTGTTGCGCACGCTCGGCGGCATTTATGCGCCGGACTCCGGAGAAATCCACGTGCGCGGCAGCCTTGGCGCGATCTACGAACTTGGCGTGGCCGGCAATGCGTTTCTCACGGGGCGCCAATACATCGAGCGGATGTTGGAGCTGCGCGGCGTTTCGGGGCGCGAACGCATCGCCCTATTGGAAGACGCGGTCGAATTCTGCGAGTTGGGCGAGCGCATTGACGACCGCGTGCAGAGTTATTCTACTGGTATGGCTGGCAGGCTGTTTTTCGCGGTGGCGACGGCTGGCTTCTACGATGTTTATCTGATCGATGAGGTACTAGCCGTCGGCGACCGGTACTTCCAGGCCAAGTGCATGCGGCGGATTAAAGCGCGGCTTGCGCGCGGCGCCTCCGGCGTACTCGTCACGCACGACTGGACGACGATCCTCAAGGTTTGCAGCGAGGCGCACATCCTGGAGAAAGGCCGCTTTGCCTATAGCGGGCCCCCGGAACTCGTCGTGCGCCGTTATCTTTATGGAAAAGACCTCGCCGAACCATACCAGCACGGGATCGCACGACTTGTGCGGCGCCCTGAGGGCCCTCTGCTGATGCGCGCCGGCGAACCGTTTGAGCTTCCGCTCGATATCGAAATAGAGCGGGCCGGACCGGTTCACGCCGTCGCGGCGATCGAACGCCTGCGGCCAGGCACGGGATGGGAAACCGTGATCATGTCCCGCGCGCCGCAGCTTATCGGCGACGCGCCCGGCCGCGCCCGGGCCAACATCCGGCTCGACGCCACACCGCTGGCGCCGGGAGAATATGTGCTTAACGTCACCCTGGTTCAGATACGCGGCCCCAAGGAGCCGCGCATCGCGCTTGACGGGTTCGGCTGGCTCAACGGCTCCGGCGTGCCGCTGATCGTCGAGGGCGAGCCGGGCGCAGCCTATGCTCTCCCCGCGCGTTGGATGTTTTCGCAGCCATGACGTGCAGCATCCATCTGCGCGACGTGCGCAAGACTTACGTCGTCCATGACGACGGCGGGCCCGTGACGCTCGGCGAGGCGCTGCGCGGGAAGGTCGAGCAGCGCAAGGTCAAGCGCACGATCGAGGCCGTCGCCGGGATCTCGCTGGACATGACTGACGGCGATCGGCTCGGCATCATCGGCCCCAACGGCGCGGGCAAATCCACGCTGCTGCAGATGATCACTGGCGTGAATGCCCCGACGTCCGGAACGATCGACATCAAAGGCCGCGTCAATGCGATCCTCACCGTCGGCGCGGGCCTGCGCGAAGATGTAAGCGGGCGGGATAATTTCTATCTCGAAGGCGCCGTGCAGGGCATGACGCGCCAGGACGTTGACGCGGTGATTGAAGAGGCGATCGCCTTCACCGAACTGGGCGAGTTTATCGACCGGCCGGTGCGCACCTATTCTACCGGCATGAAAGCGCGCCTAGCTTTCGCGACCATCTCCTTCGTGCAGCCGGAAATCCTAATCATCGACGAAGTGCTCGCCGTGGGCGATCCGAGCTTCGTCGGCAAGGCCGCCGCGCGGATGAAGGCGCTTGCCGATTCCGGGCGGATTCTGTTGCTGGTCTCTCACGATTTGGCCAGCGTGATCAATTTCTGCAACCGCTGCATCTGGGTCGAGGGCGGCAAGATCGTCATGGATGGCGCGCCGGAAGCCGTCGTGAAAGCCTATGAAGCCCGACAGGTGGCTGCTGACGAAGCCGAGATGATGCGCAAGTTCGAGGATTCGCTCGGCCTGCCCCAGAGCGCCGGCGAAAACCGGATCGACGCGCTCGACGTGAAGGGCGGCGAGGCGGGAGAGAAGCGCACGATGCTGCAGGCGCGGCAGAACGCATCCTTCAGCATAAGCGGCGCCTTCGCGGCCGATCTTGCGGCGCCCGATCTGATCTTGCGGGTTACCCGCGTGGATGGGGAAATCCTGTGGGAGGAGCGCCTTTCAGGGAAGGGCGCAACGGCGCGCGCCGGCGCGTTCTCGCTCAGCGTGGCATTCGAGCCTTTCCTGCTCGGCGTGAATCTTTATCGGGTCGATGTCATGCTCTGCGACGGCGACCGCGCCCTGGCGGGCCGCTCGACCGCATTTCAGGTGATTGATCGCGATCCCCAGATTGGCGGAGCGCCCATGTTGTTTTATCCGCCGCGCATCTTGCCGCTCGGCATAGCGGCTATCGAGGTTGGCATATGACGCTTACCGGGTTCGACACGCGCGATCGCCAGATGTTCTTCACGTTGCTGGCAATGACGATTCGCGATCGTTTCCTGGGGTCTCAACTTGGCCGGGTCTGGGCGATCCTGAACCCGGTAATGATGCTCAGCATCTTTTCGTTTGTCTTCACCGTGGTGTTCCCGCAGCGCCTGCCGGGGTCCAATTCGACCTATTCCTATCTGATTTGGCTGATCAGCGGCTATGGGCCGTGGCTGGCGATCAATGAGGGCCTCGTCAGCGGCGCGGGTTCCGTCATCGGCAGCGCCGGCATCATCAAGAATATCGCCTTCAAATCGGAATTGCTGCCCATGGTCGGGGCGATGATGGGACTGATCCCGCTCACGGTATCTTTTGGCTACCTGATCGTGCTGATCGTGCTGAGCGGGGCCTCGGTCAGTCCGGCATGGCTGTTCCTGCCGCTGGTCGCATTCGTCCAGATCGTCCTGGTCAGCGGCATCGGCCTATTCCTCAGCGGCATAACCGTTTTCGTCCGAGACACGCTTATGATCCTTCCGAACATCCTGATGATGATCCTGTTTCTTTCACCCGTGTTCTTCCCGATTACCTCGTTTCCACCGACGGGGCAGGCCATTTCCTATTTCAACCCGGTATTTATCCTGGCCGATTCCTATCGCCAGCCAATCCTGAACGGGGCGGCGCCTGATCTCTGGCGGCTGTGCTATGTTGCAGTGCTCGGCGTGATCGTGTTCACAGCGGGATTGCAGTTTTTTCGCAGACTGAAGCCGTATTTCTCATCACGGCTTTAACCGCAGGCAAAGGGGCGCCATGACGGCGGACGTTCAGGACCATATCGACACGGCGAACAACGCGTTCTGGAACACGTTGTGCGGCACCACGTTCGCGAACTCGATCGGCGTCACCGACGACAGCCCCGCCTCTCTCGGCCGGTTCGACGAATGGTTTTTCAAACTCTACCCCTATCTCGAAGATCACGTGCGCTCGAATGAGCTTGCCGGAAAACGCGTGCTCGAAGTGGGCCTCGGCTACGGCTCCGTGGGCCAGCGGCTGGCTCAAGCCGGCGCCGATTACATGGGCCTTGATATCGCGGACGGGCCGGTGGAGATGATGCGTCATCGGCTGCGCCAGGCGAAACTGCCCGGCGACGCCACGTGCGCGAGCATCCTCAACCCGCCGTTTCCCCCCGCGAGCTTCGACGCCGTCATCGCGATCGGATGCCTGCACCATACGGGTGATCTGAAAGGCGCGATCGCCCAATGCCGAAGGCTGCTAAAGCCGGGCGGTCGCCTGACGATGATGGTCTATTACGCTTACTCCTACCGCCAGTGGGGCCAGGCCAAGGCAGAAACGCGGCATTACCTCCTGCGTGAGCTTATGGGCTATCGCGGCGTCGTCGCCGGCGCCAAAGCCGCGCATCGCGCCGCCTACGATACCGACCTTGAAGGCAACGCCGCGCCGCACACCGACTGGATTTCGCAAACCTCGCTGCGGCGCCTGTTCCGCGACGCCGGCTTTCGTTCCTCTTCGACAAAGCTCGAAAATATTGACCAGGCTGGCTTTCACAAGGACCGCCCTCGCGAGGAATGGCTCGAGACGATGTGGCCGCAGATTTGGGGTCTTGACCTTTACGCGACGGCTGAGACGTAGGCGCGGCGATGGCGAAGCTGCGCATCCTGCTCCTGTCGCACGTACGGCCTGGTCACGCAGGTACGTCGCACGACCACGAATGGGCGCTGGCCGAACTTTCGGCCCATGACGTGTTCGTGCATAGCCCGGTGGAGGAGCGCGACTGGTGCCCGCCGCTCTCGGAGTTCGACGTCATTATCCTGCACTATTCGCTGATGATCTGGAGCGAATCCTATTTGCCGCCCTTCTACCATGATCGCATCGCCGCCTTCCGCGGCCTGAAGGCGATGTTCATCCAGGATGAATACCGCGAAGTGTTCAATGCGATCGACATGATGGAGCGGCTCGGAATCGATCTGCTATTCACCTGCGTGCCGCCGCGCAATATCGAGGCCACCTATGGCGAACTGCTCCGCCGCGGCGTGCGCATCGAACCGACCTTGACCGGCTATGTGCCGATCTCGTTCGACGAAAACGTCGTAACGCCCATGGCCGAACGGCCGCTCGACGTGGTTTACCGCACACGGGAAGTACCGTTCGCACTCGGCAAGCTAGCGCAGGAAAAATTTCAGATCGCCCAAACGTTCTCGGCGCATGCAAAAAGAACGAGCCTGCGCTGTGATATTTCTTCCCGCGAAGAAGACCGCATCTACGCGGACGACTGGTATCATTTCATTGCTTCGGCGCGCGCCTCCCTCGGCACCGAGAGCGGGGCGAGCATCATGGATTTTACCGGCGATATCGATCGTGCGGTTAAAGCGAGCCTCGCGGACCAACCGAAAGCGAGTTTCGATGAAATTCACCAGCGCCTGCTCGCACCCTATGAAGGCAATGTCGTGATCAACACGATCTCCCCGCGCGCGTTCGAGGCAATATATCTGCGCAACGTGCTGGTCGCGTTTCCCGGAGAATATTCAGGCGTGCTGGAACCGGGCCGTCATTACATTGTGCTGGAGAAGGACTTCTCCAATTTCAAGGATGTCGCCAAGCAGATTGCCGATGCGGCGCACATGCAGGCGATCGCCGACCGCGCTTATGAAGACATCATCCAGTCCGGCGCCTGGTCTTACGCGACGTTCGCCGCGGATATCGACAGCCTGATCGAGCAAGAATGGGAAAGGCGCGTGCGCCGTCCTGCGATCACCGCCCCGAAGGGCGTGCATGTACGCAAGCCCGTTCGCAGCGCGCCAGCGTCGCGCGAGGCTTGGCGCGGCTATTTGAGCACATTCGGTCCCGTACGCCCGCCGCGACCCCTCACGAACTACAACGCCCAACGGTTGGCGAACGGCGCAGCCGCGGCGTCGCCTGTTGCGGTCGCGCTCGCGCTGGAGACGGTCCGTGAACCTGAACCCGAGCCGCCCCCACCAGCCACAGCGGAGCACGCGCCGGATTCTGCCCTCGCAGCCACGTCGGAGCGCGCGCCTGAGTATGCTCTCGAGAGCGGGTCTGCCCCCCTTCCGGCGCAGCCAGAGTTCGTTCTCGATCCTAACTTGCCGAGCGAAGAAGTTGCTCCGCGCAATCCTTTGGCGAGAATCCTACTTTGGCTCGGCGGCGCGACCGCTAGCGTCGTGTTCCGGCGACGGCTACGAGTGCGGTTCGAACTTTTTCATGAGAGCTGACGCCTCCGGGGCGAGGCAAGGGATCGGGAGTGCGGGCCTTCGTTAAATCTGTGCTCCGCCGTGGCAAGCACGCCCTGGAGCGCCACCTAAGCGCGCGGTGGGGCCGCCGCGTGCGCATTGGCCTGGCGCACGCGCATGAACCGCCGCTGCGACTTGTCCCGACCGTCGTAGAAGAGATCGCGCCACCCATCGCGGAGCCGCTAGCAATCACGATGGCGCCGCCCGAGCATGAACCCGAGCCCGTTTACGGGCACCATGAAATCCCTCCACCGAGTCCGCCTGAACCGCCACGCGTCGTTTATCCCATAAGGCCTCCGCCCCGGCCCGACGTGATTCCCGATCCGATGGCGCACCGGCCCTTCCCCGCCAGCCAGCCGCGCGTTCTGTTTGAGAACGCCTGGCACCGCGCGGAAATTACGGCGCGAGGCGAACTGGCCTTCTTCTCACCGGGTGCAAATCGGCCACTTTTACATGCGATCCGTGTGATGACGGATATGCGGATCGGCCCGCGCGAGATCGAAGTCGCGGCGCCAGCGTTGGTGCAGGTGCAACCACTTGCAGGAGGCGCGCTGCAGGTCTCCTTGCGCGCAACAGGCAAGGAAGTGTTCTGTGACATTGAGTTGCACCTGCGGCCCGACACGCCCGCGGTGGAATTTTCGTGTCGGACAGTGACCAATCGCGGTTTCGACGTCGAACTTTTTCAGCAGGTGGTCGTGTTCGAGGTGGGTCCGAGGCTGGCCCAGCTCTTCCTTAAAAACCGCAAGTCAACTCGCTTGTTTCCCCGCGCGCGCTATTGGCTGGACAAGCAGGGCGTACGCTTCGGTGCGGGAGAAGAAAGCGTGTGGTTGTATCACACGCCGGCCGTTTCCTCGATAGAGGTCGAGCCGAAGTCCAATCGCTTGTTCGTAAATCTCGACAAGGCTGACGACCATCCGATGATGGTAGACGAGCATGACACCAGCTACCGCGACGCCTCCGCCGTCCGCCTCACGGCGGCAAGCGCGTTGGAAACGAAATTCAGCATCAGCATCGGCTATGCTCCGCCCGATACGCCGCGGCTGATGATTGCGCCGAACTGTCGCCTCGCCACCCACGTGTGGACCGAACACGCTTGCTATACTGACCTGCGTGTTCACCGCGCGGTCTACTTCGGCGACGAGCGCATCGAAAAAGCGATTGATGCGACGGGCGGATTCGTCAGGCACGGCATACCGGTCACCAAGAGCGTGTTCTTCGACAATCCCGATGGAGTGGCGAATGATGGCCATTCGCCACTCTTCACCGGCCCGCAGGCGTCGCTTTGCACCTCGCCCGGCATGCCCGTTTTTCTGGAGGAGTTGCGGGACGCTGGCCACGAAATCTGCCTGCATTGCGTCCAGCCCAATACCTCAGCGCACGACGCCGTCGAAGAAGCGCTCGCCCACATGGGCGACAAGTTCGGATCGGTCTCGTGGATTGACCATTTCTGGTATCACCCCAGCGGAGAAAAACGCGGCTGCGCGGAATCCTTCTGCTGCCGCGGCCAGGTCAGTTACAGCCATGACCTCTGGCGCAAGGCCGGCGTGCGCTATTTCTGGAACCCGTTTTACGAGTATGAGCCGCTAACCGAAGCGCGCCCGCATATGGAAGTACTCAATCACTGGCATTGGAACGAAGCGGTTTCCAATCCGCTGTATTGGCGTCACCCCACGCTCGGCAACCCCAACGCCATAGCCACACATCGGAACGGTGCGTTCATCTCCTTCCCGACGTGGGAATCCTGGTTCCCGCGAAAGGATTCCGCGCGCTATGCGCTTGCGCAGCTGAATTCGTTGATCGACGATTGGGGCGTGGCGCTCGCCCACACCTATCCGACTTTCTGCGGCGATGCGAACCTTGCTTGGCGCGAGGCTGAGGACGGCTCGATCAGGATCGGCGAGGAATTCGACGCGCTGCTGGCGCATATGGCCGAACTCGACCAGCGGGGTCTGCTCTGGAACACGACCCTGCGTTCGCTGCTCGGGCGGCTGGAGCAATATGAGCAGGTGTCGGTCTCCCCGTCTCCCCAATCGGGCGGCGTCGTCATCGAGAACATGTCCGGCGCACCGCTCGCCGGCCTCACTTTCGCGCTCGACACGAAGGCGGCAGTCATCAACGGCGTGCTAGCGGCGGGCGTAGAACGCGGCGGCGCCTACCTGTTCGCCCGCGATCTCGCCGCTGACGAGAAGTTGACGATAGCACCCGTCTCCGAAAGCCAAGCATGAGCAGCGATATCTACCCAATCGCCCCGGAGGCGCTCATCGAGTGCCTCGATGGGCTCGGAATCCCCGCGGGGACCTCGCTGTTCACGCACACGGCCTTCCGTCAACTCTATCGCGGCTCGGTCAAAGCCGCGCCGCCGCAGGCCAGCCGGCAATATGCGCGCGACCTGATCCGGGCGCTGCGCGGTCATGTCGGCGCGGATGGCGTGTTGATGATGCCCACGGAATATGCGGGGGATTATCAGCTAGACGCATTCCGCAAAACCCGCTTCGACCTTCGCACCGCGCCGACCAATCGCGGCTTTCTCTGCAGCGCGTTTCTGGAGACAGACGGCGTGCGGCGCAGCAGCGGCCCGATCTACAACGTTACTGCCAGCGGGCCGCGTGATTTCCTTGCCACGCTCGATGCCCACCACTCGCTCGCCTATTCGATGGACAAAGGCTCGCCCTGGTGGGAGTTCATGCGCCGCGGGGGCAAGATCGCCTACATCGGGGCCAGTCTAGACTCCAATTCCTTCATCCACATGCCGGAATACGTATTGAAGCAGGACTATCCGCGGCCAGTGTTCTTTGGCCGACCGCACACTTTCTACCTCACCGACACCACGGGACGAAATCTCGACGTAGAGGCTTATGTTCACGCGATACGGTGGGGGCCGCTCGTGGTAACGAAGTTCTGTCGGTTCCTGAACCACAAATACGGCATCCTTCGCGAAGGACGCATCGAGAACACGCCGGTTATCGTCGTCGACGCCAAAGCGCAGTACGACGCCTTGATGGCTGAGCTGGAATTGGGCATGTCGTGGTATGATGCGATGACTTGGGGCGAAGCGACGTAGGCAACGGAAACACCATGCCAAAAACGACCGGCCCACGGTCCCCGTTTCCGAACAAGCGCGTGCTGATTGCCTATTCCGCGTCAAGCACGCACGTTCAGACCACTGTCGATTTTCTCTTGAGCTTCTCGCGCCATTTCGAGGGCGACGTTTCCTTCGTGCATGTGACGCACGGCGCAGTGATGGATTTCGACCTCGACGTGTTCGACGTAGTGATCCACTCCTACTGCGCGCGCCTGCCTTATGAGGGATACGTCAGCCCGCACTACGAGGCGGCGCTCTCACGGTTTGCCGGCCCCAAGGTCGCGATCGTACAGGACGAATATGAGCGCACAAACGCGCTCGCCGAGGCGATAGAGCGCCTCGGTTTCAGCGCCGTGCTCACCTGCGCGCCGCCGGAGACCGTTCCGCGCATCTACCCGCCAGAGCGCTTCGCGAATGTCGAGTTCCTAAGGGTTCTGACAGGGTACGTTCCGGAATATGCAGATCGCCTGGGCGCTTTCGCCCTGCCGTTGCGCGAGCGTCCAATCACGGTCAGCTATCGTGGCCGCGATCTCGGGCCCCGCTTTGGCCGGCTCGGGGCGGACAAGGTGGAGATCGGCGTTCGCGTGCGCGCAGCGTGTGAAGCGCGGGGCGTCGCTTGCGACATCGCCTGGGACGAAGCCAGCCGCATGTACGGCGACGACTGGTTCCGGTTTCTCGGCGCCAGTCGCACCACGCTCGGCGTGGAGAGCGGCTCAAACCTATTCGACTTCGACGGCGCGGTGGAGCGGCGCCTCAATGAGATGACCGCGCAAGGCCGGCGGCCAACGCATGAGGAATTCCGCGCCGTCGCAGGCGACTTGGAAGATCCTTCGATGAACATGGGCCAGGCATCGCCGCGCCTGTTCGAGGCAGCGGTGTTGAAGACGCCGATGATCCTGTTGCGCGGCGCCTATTCCGGCGTCGTCGAGGCTGACCGGCACTACATTCCGCTCGAAAAGGATTACTCCAATCTCGAGGCAGTGCTGGACCGGTTAGACAATTTCGATGAGCTGGAAGCTATGGCGGAGCGCGCCTTCCACGATCTGGTTTCCTCAGGCCGATACACCTATCGCGCCTTCGCCAAGGGGGTCGAGGCGCTGGTCGATCGCCAGATTGCCGCGCACGCCGGCCGGCAGGGCGCGCCCATCGCCGGATCGCCGCCGCCCGCCGCTGACGATCCTACGCTGCGCGAAAGACCGACCAAGAGGCTGATACGTCGCGATGAGTTCTTGATGGATAAGTATCAGCGCGAAATGCGCGCCTACACCGCAGAGCTAGAGCGCCTCAACGTGGCATATCCTGCGGAGATCGCACGCCTCAACGAAGTCTATCCCGCCGAGATTACACGCCTCAACGATGTCTATTCCGCTGAGATCGCGCGCCTAAATGAAGTGTCTTCCGCTGAGATCAGGAGCCTTGGCGCTGAGATCGAAGTCCTCAGGAAGCAAGTGCAGGATTACCAAGCCGTGCCTGGTTTTTCACCGATCGCCGCGCTCTTTGCGAAACTTCGGCGGCTCACACGTTAGCGGTTTTCTCGGCGCCCTTCGCTAAGCGCCGGTATTCGCCGGCGCGGTCGTGGAATTGCTGGTGCCAAAGTTCCAGGGAGAACAGCCCCCAGAACTTGCGCGAGAACTGGCCCATGTCGGCCAGGCCGGCGATCGCCTTGGTGTTATCGACATAGGCGCGGCCCTTGGAGCGCGGATTGTCG
>DASZPV010000049.1:0-10944 GCA_035549875.1 Caulobacterales bacterium | reverse complement strand
GCCGGCGGGCGCGCTGAACTTTTCCGCAATCTGCATGATGCGGTCGGCCTCGGAGGCGCTTTTCACCGTGCCGGTCAGCACCAGCGCGCCGTTGACCGATTCGGCTTTTACGCTGCCGTTCGGCGCAAAGCGCTTGAACATCGCGTTGAGCGGGGAGACGTCCGGCTCGACGCGGATTTCGAGGTTGGCGATCTGCCGGCCCTGCGCGTCGAAGAAGAACGCGTTGGTCTGACCGACCTTGCGGCCGAGAATGAACACACGTCGCGTCGTGCGCACAACCGAATCGGCGATGTCCGGATTGGACAGCAGAACGTCTCGTGCGTCAGTCGGCAGATCGACGATGATCGCCTTGTTGAGCGGCAGAGTGACCGCGCGCGGCTGATTTGCGTCAGCGCCGCGCCCGATCGTGACGTACATTGAGGGTTCGGGATCGGCGGCGGCCGTGACGGGGCCGAACGAGGCCGTCAGCGCCAGCACAGAGGCGCATGCGGCCATGATTTTGCGATAATGGCTCACCGTCCGCCCCCCGCGCTGGCCACCGGCACTTCCGACAAGGAACCGAAGGCGTGAACTTTGACCTGGCCGGTCTCTTCAAGACCTTGTCGCAACACTCGTGCCCCGCGCCGTTCCGCCGAAGCGACGTTCATGCGGCCCGGTTCGTTTTCGATGCCGCGCAGAACCAGCGAGAGATCGCCCATTTTGCCGGCCATGGAGAGCACTTCTGAATCGCGCGCTGAAAGTTCCAGCGTGGCGACCGCGCCGACCGCCGCTTCTGGCGCGCCGGCGCCGGCGGTCGTCGAACGGAATTTCTGGTCAATCGCCAGAATGCGCACGTCCTGCAGGATAATGTCGCTGCGAACCTCTTCGCGCGAACCATCTGGGCCCTGCACCTGCAATTTGCGCGTCGCCAGCACATCGACGTGGTCGTTCGGCAGAATAAAGCCAGCCGCCGCGCTCTGGGCGGTGATCGGAATGGAGACGGCGCGGTAGCCCGGCGTCAGCATCGCGGCCATGAAGCCTTGCTCGCCCGGCTTGACCAGTTTGACCGGCGTAATCGGCTCGCCCTTGGCGATCTGAATGCGCGCGATGGCGCCAACCATGTCGGTGGCGGCGTTCGGCGTGTCCGTTTGCTTGATAAAGGCGTCGCCGACGGCTTCCTGCGGGAAATTGATCCAGACCACATCGCCCGGCGCGGTCGGATCGCCGGCCTCAAGCGCTTTTGCGGCCACCAGCACGGGAATGCCCGGCGCCACGGACGTTACAGCGACGCTCTTTTCCGATGGCTTGCTCGCCATCCCGCGCACCAGGAACAGCGCGACGACCGCCGCCATCAGCGCGACGCCCAAAACAATGATTTGCCGCATGGACATGAAACGTGCGCCTCTCGATCCCGGCCAACTAGGCCTTGCGCTCTATTCGCCTGCGCCAGACCAGATCATGCGTCGGCTAAGGCATGGTTAACGCGCGGCGCGATTACGCAGCGACGTGCAGAATTGGCAGCAGCGGCAGCGCAAACAGTCCGCCTACCGCGATCGCCGCCGCGTAAGGCAGGTGCGTTTCGCCAAGAAACGTATTCACAAAGGCGGGAAGCGCCGGCGTCGGCTTGAAGCGTTTGCGCGAGACGATCGCCAAAGCGGCAAGGCCGCCGCCGGCGATGCAGGTCCAGAGCAGCAATTGCGATAGCGCCGGGGAAAGACCGGTCCACACCGTCGCGGCGGCCAGCACTTTCGCATCGCCGCCGCCGAACACGCCGAGCATGAACATGCCCCAGCACAGCACGAACGCGCCAACGCCGATGGCCAGGTGCAACAAAATGCCTTGCCAAGGCAGCGCGCAGGCCAACGCGGCGACCGGATAAATCCCGACCAGCAGCAGCGAAATCCGGTTTGGAATTTCCATCGTCGCCACGTCGCAAGCGGCCGCCCAGAGCAGCAGCACGGCGAAAATGGAAAGAAACAGAATCGCGATCATGCGCCGGTTTTGCGCTGCGTCTCGTTAACAGCGTGAAAACGAAAAAGCCGCCCCCGGGGGAGGGGGCGGCTTCTCGTAGGCGCATCCTGGCCCGAAGGCCGGCGCGTCTTTTCTTAGTTCATCGCCGTGGTGACTTGGTTGAACTTCTGGCTGACCTTGTTGCCAAGAGCGCCAGCGGCGGTGATGATCACGACCGCGATCAGAGCAGCGATCAGGCCGTATTCGATGGCCGTCGCGCCGGATTTGTTGTCACGGATTTTCTTCAAAAGCTTCGACATTTCTAGTCTCCCTTGTGCGTCGGGTGTTCGACCCGAAGTTCAGGATGGCGCCACACCCGACGTCCACCGAACATGCACAAGTGATAGCGCAGTAGAATTAAAGAACAGTTTTAATGAAGCCGCGATTTGGACTAAATTATCGTTGAAAAAGTTAACTACTCGTGACCTTTCACGACCATCTCTACAATATTTAGCGGTCAATCCTTGAGAACACCTAAATCTATGCCTTAAAGCTTCGTTTACCGTTTCGCCGCATAGCTTTTCGCAGCGAGACGGAGTGCTCCATGACAAGAATGTGGTCCGGCGTGGCTTTGAAAGCTGCGTTTTTTGGTCTGGTGCTCGCCGCCGCAGCGCCTGCGCTGGCCGGTACGCCGTTTCAGGTGCCGATCGACCAGGCCCGGCCGCTGTCGCTCAAGGCTGCGGCCACTGGCGTGGTCATCGGCAATCCCTCGATCGCGGGCGTAACGCTGCAAAGCGATAAGCTGCTGTTCGTCACCGGCAAAGCCTACGGCACAACCAATTTGATCATTGTCGGCGAGGGCGGCCGTCCGATCTACGAGGGCCTCGTCACCGTAACGGGCGACGACGCCGGCGGCGGCGTCGTTACTGTCACGCGCGGGCTGACGACCATTCGCCAGAGCTGCAACCCGGTCTGCCGCAAAACGCCCGATATCGCCGACGATCCGGATGCTTTCAACGAAGCCAATTCCCAGGTGACGTCGCACGCCGCGCGCGCCGGCGGCGGCAAGTAATCAATCAATCCGTACAAAGACGAAGCGCGCGCGGATCGCTCCGCGTGCGCTTTTTGTTACGGCGTTGCGTGGGTCAATGCGCCCCCGTCGCGCCGCGCTTTTCCAGCAGCTTGTCGAAATTCGACCACACGCCGTCCTCGCCGTGCCATGCGCCCTTGGTCGCGCCTTTTGAATATTCGGTGGCGCGGGCTTCAAAGAAGTTCGCGTGCTCGACGCCGTTTAATATCGAGGTCAGCCAGGGCAGGGGGTGCTCGGTGACGCCGAACACTTTCGGCAATTCCAATTGGCCGAGGCGCCAATCGGCGATGTAGCGAATGTACTTCTTGATGTCTTCCTGCGTCATGCCCTGCACCGGGCCGAGTTCAAACGCCAGCTCGATGAACTTGTCTTCCAGGCTCACCACCGTCTTGCACATATCGACGATATCGTCGGCGACGGCCTTGGTCACGCAGCCGGTTTCCTTGCGGAACGCGTGATACAATTTGATCATGCCTTCGCAATGCAGGCTTTCGTCGCGGATCGACCAGGTCACGATCTGGCCCATGCCCTTCATTTTGTTGAAGCGCGGGAAGTTCATCAGCATCGCGAAGGACGCGAATAATTGCAGGCCTTCGGTGAACGCGCCGAACATCGCCACGGTGCGCGCGATATCGGCTTCAGTTTCGACGCCGAATTTATGCATGTAATCGTGCTTGTCGCGCATCGCCTGGAATTCCAGGAACGCGCCGAACTCGCTTTCCGGCATGCCGATGGTTTCAAGCAGCAGCGCATAAGCGGCGATATGCACCGTCTCCATGTTTGAAAACGCCGAGAGCATCATCTTGATCTCGGTCGGTTTGAACACGCGCGCGTAGCGCTCCATGTAATTGTCGTTCACCTCGACGTCCGATTGCGTGAAGAAGCGGAAAATCTGCGTCAGCAGATTGCGCTCCTGATCGGTGATGCGCGTCGCCCAGTCCTTGCAATCCTCGCCGAGCGGCACTTCCTCGGGCAGCCAGTGGATCTGCTGCTGGCGCTTCCAGAAATCGTACGCCCAGGGATAGCGAAACGGCTTGTAGGAGCGCGAAGGGGTCAAAAGGCCCGAAACTTTGCCGTTCTGCACGCTATTTGACATTCAGGTCTCCCCCGGAGGCCCCAACATATAGGGGCTCAGCCGTAAAAAGGCCACTATCAATAGTGCTTGCTTGCGGAAAAGTTAAGGCGTTTCCGACGCCGGCTCACAGGGCCGCTAGCGCTTCCAGGTCAGCGTCAGGCCGGCGAAGCTCTCGTCCTTGGACTGCTTGAACGGACCGATTCGGGTCTTCACGGTGCGTTGCACCAGAGCGAGGGAGGCCTGCATGCCTTTCCGCTGCATCGTCAAACCCACCTGACCCTCGCCGATCTCGGCGCGGTCCTGGAGCCGCAGGTTGCGGTTCGGATCGGAAAGATCGGCGCTCGGCATCCATGTCAGCGCCCGTCCGTCAGTGGCGGCGAACAGATACCAGGCTGTCCTGCCTGCATCGGGATTTTTGAACTCGGGCGCCAGCCGGCTGAGGTTTTGACCGAGCCGCAGTTCCGTGCCGCCGCCCTCGGTGAATTTGTTGGAATTCTGCCCGCTCACTTGGCGGCGCGCCACGCCGACATCAAGATTGAACAGGGTAGCGGCGGAAAGCTGAACTTCGACGCCGGGCGTAGAACCGTCGCCCAGGGCGGTTTCGGGGATGAAGCCGACCGCGTCGCGGGGAGCAGCGTTGAGCACCTCGATAGACAAGCCGGACAGGAAGCCTCGCTGGGTCAGCCTCGATCCGGCGGAGAGATTGTCCCCCTCGACCCGCGTCGCCATCGCCAGAGCAGGGTTGGATATTGCCGAGTCGCCCGCGACTTCGCCGACAGCGGCGCCGCTCGCGATAGCCATCAGGCCAAGAGCAAATGCGACCATCTTAACCCATCCAGACACCGTCCGTGGCCTCCCACGGGCGAGATTCTTCCTGATTCGTTAATGCAACCATAACGCTTGGAGCGCTATTGCCCGCCCCCATGCGTAGAATTACGCGGTCACACCCCCCAAGTTCCGCCAATTCTATCCGAAAATTTACGATACGCCAGCGCCATGGTTAACGGTTCTCTCGGGGCCCTATGTTGCGCTGCATTATAATCACGTCGAGGTCGCGTCCGAATTTGTAACCGACTTTGTGGAGCTTTCCCACGCGCTGAAATAACAGCTTTGAATGCAGGGCGATGGACGCGGCGTTGTCGCTATCGCCGATCAGCGCCAAGACTTGCCGCACCTCCTCTGGATGCTGCAATTCGTGCAGCACCCCATTCAGGAGTATGGCGCCCACCCCGCGCCCCGCCGCGCCCGGCGCGACATAGACGCTATCCTCGAACGTGTGGGCGTAGGCCGGCCGCTGGTGAAAGGGCGCGGCATAGGCAAATCCAACGACGCGGGTCGGATCGGTTTGCGGGCAGGCGACCAGAAAGGGAAGGCCCGCGCCGACCGCCTTGGCCCAGCGCGCCCGCGTTTCGGCAAGGTCGGGCGGTTCGAGTTCGAAACTGGCCACGCCATGCAGCACGTGATGAGCGTAGATGAATTGCACCCATTGCAGATCCTGCTCGAAGCAGGGCCGCACCACGATCGGCAGGGGCGGGAGCTTTTCGAGCATCACGGATGGGCGTGGTCGCCGCAATCGTGTCGGGCGGCGCGTTCGATCTGCAGCGTGGCGTGAGCGATGCCGAACTTCTCGCGCAAATCGGCGCCGGCGCGGCCGAGGAATTCGTCGTCCGCGCCTTCCGGGCGCACCAGGTGGACGGTGAGCGAGGCTTGCGTGGCGCTCATCGCCCAGATGTGCAGATCGTGCACGGCGATAACGCCGGGCAGCGTTTCCAGATGCCGCCGCACCGCCGCGACATCGACGCTGCGCGGCGCCGCATCGAGCGCCATGTCGAATGATTCGCGCAGCAGATCCCAGGTGCCGAGCAGGATGACGGCGACGATCGCCAGGCTCGCCGCCGGATCGATCCAGGTCCAGCCTGTGCGCAT
This sequence comes from Caulobacterales bacterium, assembly GCA_035549875.1. Taxonomy (GTDB): domain Bacteria; phylum Pseudomonadota; class Alphaproteobacteria; order Caulobacterales; family Aquidulcibacteraceae; genus JAKFWI01. Next base: position 4,924 of record DASZPV010000049.1, on the reverse strand, counting down.
CACCAGAAAACCGGCGACAATCACGCCGAGCGAGACGCCGGCGTCAGCCAGCATGTGCAGGTAAGCGCCGCGCGCGTTCACGTCCCTGTCCCTGCCGCGCGCGAACAGCAGCGCGGTGGCGCCATTCAAAACCACGCCGCAGGCGGCCACGATCATCACGACGTCCGGGCGGATGGTCTCGGGCGTGGAAAACCGGCGCAGCGCCTCCCAGGCGATCGCGCCGCTGGCCGCCACCAGCACGACGCCGTTGGCGAGCGCGGCGAGCACCGTGGCCTTGCTGAACCCGTAGGTGCGCCGCTCGGTGGGCGCGCGGCGCGCCAGCCAGGCCGCGCCTCCTGCGAGCGCAAGGCCCAGCACGTCGGAGAGGTTATGGCCGGCGTCGGCGATCAGGGCGGTGGAATTCGACCAGAATCCCGCCAGCGCTTCGATCAGCACAAAGCCGGCGTTGAACGCGATGGCGATAGAATAACGTCCGCCGCCTGGGTGATGGTGCGCGGCGTGGTCGTGGCCGTGATGGTGGTGATGCGGGCCGCCATGCATCCACGCTGTTTGAACGCCTTCCCGGCGCCGATCAACTGCCCCCGTCGCCGCGCGCATAGCCGACGATGGCGGCGCGGGCGTAATCGTCGAAATTCAGCGCGTCGAGATTGGCCGGGTGCGGCGCCCAGGGCGGGCCGTCCAGCATCTGGATGGTGATCTCCGGCTTTTTGGCTTTGCGCCGGCGGATCATGGCGTGCTCGGTTTCCTTCTGCACCCATTGCGACGCCGCCGCCTGCCGCGACCAGCACAGATGAAACAGGTCCGCGCGCTCGATTTCCTTCACCAGCCGCGGGCTCCATTCCTCGCCGGAGGCAAGGCCGCTGCGATCGAAGAAGCAGGGGATGCCGGCGCGCTGATAGGCGCTGGCGATCAGCGAAACGGTGTCGCGGTCGGCGCTGGAATAGGAAAGAAACGCCCGCTCGACGCGGCGCAGCTTTTCTTCGCTGTCGAGTTTCGATGATTGGCCGGATTTGTGCGCCTTCGCCAGCGGCCGCACGAACACGATCGAGCCGACCTGCGCATCGTCAGCGAGAATGCGGATCGTGATCAGCGCTTGCGCGGCGTCGTCATGCGGCGTGACAATGAAATTGAAATCCAGCGGATCGCCGCCCCATTCGGCTTCGATCCGCGTTTCTTCCACGTTCGCGCCACGCGCATCGATCACCGCCGCCACCATCGCGCCGCGCGCGATCTTGCCGAGATGCTGGGCCGCGCCGGCTGTGCTCGCGCGCGCATCGGCCTGCCGGGCCGCACGCTTCGCCGCGTCTTTATCTTTCGGCCGGAACACGGCGACGCGGATCAACTCGCTCGCGCCGCGGCGCAATTTCTTCGGCGCAAACGCCCGCGCATCGACCTTGTCGAGTTTGCCAGGCGGGGCCTTCGTGCGCGCGCTGTAGCGCACTGAGCTTGGCGCTGGCGCGCTCGGGGCAGGCGGCGGCGCGCCTTCCAGCATCTTGTCCATGCTGGTGAGAGGCTGATTTCCTGCCGGCGGCGCTGCGCGCGCCGGTGAGGTTTCGTGGAAAATCTGCGTGCGCGGCGCCTGCTCGGCCTTGCGCATGATTTCGATGCGGCGATCGACACTGCCGCTATCGCCTGCTCCGACGCCCATGGGCCTATCCGGCGTGCGGCCCGAGCCGATGCCCTCGCGCTCTTCGCTCGCCGGCCGCGCGGCGGCTTCGCGCATGATCTCCTGGATACGCTCTTCGGCGGCTTTGGCGGCCTCGGCGAGCTTGTCCTGGTGCGCGGCGATGTGCGCGGCGAAGGCGGCGGAATCGCCGCCCGGCGCGCTGAAATGGCGCTTCAGGAACGGCGCGAAATTATCGCTCCCCGCAGCGTCGTCGAATACGGCGAACATAAAGCGCCCGGTGGGATCTTCGGCCATCGGCGCCTCGCGCCAAAGCATGCCGATCAGCGCCGCGTCCTTCAGCGCCGCCTGCGTTACGCAGAACAGCACGAAGTGCGTGCGCGGCGGCGCCGGCCCGGCGGCGGTTTTCACCGCCGCGTTAAGTCCAGCCTCGGTGAGCGCCTGCGCCAGCGCAAGGGCTGCGTCCTGATCCGCTGCGGCGGCGATAACGACGACGTTTGCCATGGTTGATCCCCCCGCGCATTCTAGCACGCAGGCGGGAGGGCGCACAGACCTCCGTCAGCGCAAAGCAAAACGGCCCGCCGAAGCGGGCCGTTCGCAAGGCGTTTCCTCTACCTTGGTCTTATTTCTGGATGGCTTCGCGCATCATCGACGACTGGCGGAACGCCATGCGCCGCGACGCCTTGATCTTCACCGGCTCGCCGGTTTGCGGGTTGCGGCCCATGCGGGCCTTGCGCGCGCGGATCATGACGGTGCCGAGATCGCCCAGCTTCACCTTCACGCCCTTGAGCACGTGCGCGCGAACGACATCGATATAGGTCTCGACGAAGCGCTTGGCCTCGGCGCGGCTCATTTCGGCGTGATCGGCCACCACCTGCATCAGCGCGCCTTGCGTGATCGCCTTGCCGGCCGGCGCCGTCACCTTGATGTTGCGCGCGGGCGGGGCGGCCTTGGAAGCTTTGCGCGCCGGGCGCTTGGCGGCTTTTTTCTTTGCAGGCGCTTTGGCCATGGGATTCTCCGGTGTTCTGTTTCTACTGTGGTGAGTGGGGTTCCGAACTGATTCCCACTCAAGCGTTCCGCCCGTACCCCCGCAAAACCCGCTTAACAAGCGCAAAAATGCGAAGGCCCGTGCAAAACACTGCATAAAACGAGGGTTCCGGCTGGCTGTTTCGGTTTTGCCCTTTGTTCATGCGGCTTTTGCGCATTGGTCTGGCGCGGCGGAGACTGCGCGCGCGGGCGGCGTTTGTGCCGGCCGGCGTGTTCGATTAAAGATCGGAGCGGTCGCCGAACGAGCAACGGGGGAGCGAACATGAATCTGAAAGCACTGGCCATATGCGTGCTTGGTTTGCTCATCGCCGCGCCAGGCCGCGCTCAGGCGCCGCCCGACGCCAAGGCGCTCGCCGCGACCGGCATGATCGAGCGGCTTGCCGAGCGCACCGGCGTTTACGGCGTGGCCCCAAATGCGACAACGCCAGGCTTCATCGCCGACGCGGGTTGGCCGCAGAAGCTGCCCAACAATTGGATCGTCGGCCAGGTCGGCGGCTTATACGTCGCGCCGGACGATCATATCTGGGTCTACCAGCGGCCGCGCACGCTGACGGATGACGAAGCGGCGCTGACCGGCGCCACCAACACCAAGGACGGCAAACCCGTCGATGTGCTGGGCCGACCGCGCCCGCATGGCGCGCTTGGCGATTGCTGCATGCCCGCGCCGTCGGTCATGGAATTCGATTCGGGCGGCAAGCTGCTGCGCGCGTGGGGCGGCCCGGCCGATCCCGATAAGTGCAAGGCCGCCGAAGGCTGCGTCTGGCCGGCCAGCGAGCATGGCATTTTCGTGGATCACAACGGCTTTGTTTATCTCGGCGGCAACGCCGTCAACGACAAGCCGGATGGTTCGGCCTGGGCGTCGAACAACGGCGCCGACGGGATGATCTTGAAGTTCACCAAGGACGGCAAGTTCGTGATGATGATCGGCGGTCCCGGCGCCAAGGGGCCCGACAGCAACAACAAGAGCGGCGGGCGCAACGGCACGCCGCTGTTTTATCTGCCGGCCGACATCACCGTCGATCCAACCACCAACCGCATGTATGTGGCCGACGGCTATGGCAATCGGCGCATCGTCATTCTCGATGCGGCGACCGGCAAATATATCGGCCATTTCGGCGCCTATGGAAACAACCCGATCGACGACAAGGCCGCCGCCGCCGCCGGCGACTGGATGGCCGATTTCACCAAGGGCAATTTGAAGCCGGCTTTTTTCCGCACGCCGGTGCATTGCGTGAAGATCAGCAAGGACGGCCTGATCTACGTCTGCGACCGCGGCAACAATCGCGTGCAGGTGTTCAACGGCCGCGATCCTAGCCTCGGCAAGCCCTGCGCGAACCCGGCCGGCGCGGCGGGCAAATGCGGCTTCGTCAAGGAGCTTTTCGTGGCGGTGAAGACCAACGGCCTGCCGGGCTCGGCCGTATCGATGAATTTCTCGACCGACGCGGCGCAATCGTGCCTCTACGTCGGCGATAATTCCAACATGACGATGTATCTGCTCAAGCGCGATACGCTGGAGGAATTGGGCCGGCTCGGGCGCAGCGGGCGCCAGATCGGCGAGTTCCACTGGCTCCACCAGGTCAGCCTCGATTCGCATGGCAATTTGTACACCGCCGAGGTCGACAACGGAAAACGCATCCAGAAATTCATCCGCTACGGCGCGGAAGGCTGCAGCGGAACCGGCCGCAAGACCGTCGGCGGCGTGCTGCCTTAGCGCAAACGAACCGCCGCTCTTACAAATCTGTACTTCGTAGGTAGTGCTCAGGGCGGGCGCGTAGTTTGTGAAAGCGCGCATCTCGCTCGTTTTGCGCGGCGCCGTGTTAACTGCGCGGGAACCATAACCGGCGCCGCAGCGTTGTACTTGAAGCGGCGAATTACGCCCCGCACGCCCCAAGGAAATAATATCATGAGCGCAGAAACCCTGCTGTTGTGGCTGCTTATTGGCGCCGTTGCCGGCTGGCTCGCGGGCCTGATCGTACGCGGCTACGGCCTTGGTCTGATCGGCAATATCATTGTCGGCATCGTCGGCTCGGTGATTGGCGGATGGCTGTTCGGCCAGCTCGGCATAGCCACGGGCGGCGGCATTATTGGCGCGATCATCGGCGCCACGGTCGGCGCTGTGGTGCTCCTGTTTCTCATCGGCCTCGTGCGCCGCAAAGTTTGAGGCGGCAAATGAAAATTCTTCAGCAAGCTGCCTGTCTTGCCTTGGTGTTGGCGGTATCGGCCTGCGCGGCGGGAACGGCTGAATCGCATCAG
>DASZPV010000048.1:0-9997 GCA_035549875.1 Caulobacterales bacterium | reverse complement strand
GGCGCTGGCTATCAGCAAGGCGGGGCGTCGCCGCAAAAGTGGCGGGCAGCAGCAAGGGGGCGATGCTATGGGTGCGATATTCGGAATTTTCCCGCTCATTCTAATTCCGGTGTTGATCTACAATATCATCGCCTTCGGCGGGTCGGCGCTGAAGAACGCGCAGAGCGTGCGCGAATGGATGCTGAAAGACGCGCTGAACGTACCGATGGCGTCGAGCGAGACGATACCGAACGCCTCTGGAATTTCTTCTGTCGAGCACGTGCAATGGCTGATGACCAGGGGCGATATGCTGGTTCTGCTGGCGCTGGTGCTGCTGTTCATCGAATTGCTGAAATCAACCAGCACAGGCACCAGCGCGATCTTCAATCACGCGCTGTCGATGCTGGTGTTCATCGCCTGCCTGGTGGAATTCCTGCTGCACCCGGCTTTCGCCACGAGCACGTTCTTCCTGATCATGATCATGTCGCTGCTCGATGTGCTGGCCGGCGTGATCGTGACGATCGTGTCTGCCCGGCGCGACGTGGAATTCGATAAGAACTAGGTTTTACCCGCCCCGTGAGGGAGAGGGACGCAAGCGTTTTAGCGCGAAGCGGTGCGGGATAGCCTCGCGGGAGGGCGCATGGCGATCGATGCAGAGGCGCGCGCGGCGATGCTGGGGCAGGTGCGCCGGTTCGTGGATGAGCGGCTGATCCCGAACGAAGAGCGCGTATCGCGCGAGGATGCGATCCCCGGCGAGATTATCGCGGAAATGGCTGGCCTCGGCCTGTTCGGCACGACAATTCCCGAAGACTACGGCGGGCTCGGGTTTTCGATGGAAGATGAAACGCTGCTGCTGTTCGAGTTGGGGCGCGCTTCGACGGCGTTTCGTTCGGCGATCGGCACGAATGTCGGCATCGGCAGCCAGGGGCTGGTGATGTTCGGGTCCGAAGCGCAGAAGCAGAAATATTTACCCAAGATCGCGGCGGGCGAGATTATCACCTCGTTTGCGCTCACGGAGCCTGAGGCGGGATCGGATGCAGCATCGCTGCGCACGAGCGCGCGGCGTGAGGGCGATCATTACGTGCTGAACGGCGCCAAGCGCTACATCACCAATGCTGATAAAGCCGACCTGTTCACGGTGCTGGCGCGGACTAATCCGAATGAAAAGGGCGGCAAGGGCGTTTCGGCGTTTCTCGTGCCGCGCGACACGCCGGGGCTGTCCATCGGCAAGTCGGAAAAGAAGATGGGCCAGCAGGGCGCGCACGTGTGCGACGTGAATTTCGATGATGCGCGCGTGCCGGCGGAAAATCTGCTCGGCGCGGAAGGGCAGGGCTTTGCGCTGGCGAAGCGCGTGCTGACGCGCGGGCGGATACATATCGCCTCGCTCTGCGTCGGCGCAGCCGAACGGCTGATCGAGGAAAGCTTGCGTTACGCCGGCGAGCGCAAACAATTCGGCCAGCCGATTGGCGAGTTTCAACTGGTGCAGGCGATGCTGGCGGAAAGCCGCACGGAAGCTTATGCGGCGCGCACAATGGTGATGGACGCAGCGCGCCGGCGCGATGGCGGCGAAGATGTGACGATGCATGCGGCCTGCGCGAAATTGTTCGCCTCCGAAATGGCCGGGCGCGTGGCCGATCGCGCGGTGCAGATTTTCGGCGGCGCCGGCTATGTGGCGGGCGTGGCCGAACGCTTTTACCGCGATGTGCGGCTGTTCCGGATTTATGAAGGCACGAGCGAGATCCAGAAACTGGTCATCGCGCGGGAGATGAAGCGGGGGGCGAAGGTGTGAATACCCTCCCCGCGAGGGGAGGGTCGGCTGCGAAGCAGACGGGGTGGGGTGAAGCGTCGCCGTTTCCAGTCTTGGCGCGAAATCATCCGCGTCGAGATTCACCCCACCCCGCTTCGCGCTCGCGACCCTCCCCTCGCGGGGAGGGTGGAACAATCGCCACCGCGCGGTGTAGGGTTATCGACGCATGAAACCCGGTTTTCACATTGGTCTGATCGGCGAAGTCGCCGCCTTGGGCGTGGCGGTCGTTGACAAGCGCACCGGCTGGATCGCCAAGGCGCTGGCGGGCGCGGTGCTGCTTTATCTGATAGACCCGTTCGATCTTTTTCCCGATATCGTGCCGTTGCTCGGCTGGGCGGATGACGCGGTGGTCGTGCCGGCGGGGCTGTGGCTGGCCTCGCGTTTCATTCCACAGCAAGTCATGGACGATGCCCGCCAGCGCTTTGCAAAAAAACCGCCGGTCAAATGAGTTGGAGCGGCTGCTCGGCGAGATCGCCGCGTGCCGCGCATGCGCGGCGCACCTGCCGCACGAGCCGCGCCCGGTGGTGCGGGTTTCGGCGCAGGCGCGCATCCTGATCGTCGGCCAGGCGCCGGGGCGGCTGGTGCATGAAAGCGGGCTGCCGTGGAACGATCCTTCCGGCAATCGGCTGCGCGACTGGATGGGGCTGGATCGGGATCGGTTCTACGACATCGACAATGTCGCGGTGGCGGCGATGGGGTTTTGTTTTCCGGGCACGGTGAAAGGCGCCGATCTGCCGCCGCGCAAGGAGTGTGCGCCGCTCTGGCGGCCAAGGCTGCTGCCGTTGTTGAAGGGCGTGAGGCTTACGCTGATCGTGGGCAGCTATGCCCATCGCTATCACGCCAAAGCGCTGGCCCGCGCAAACATGACCGAGACGGTTGCGAACTGGCGCGCATTTCCGGAAAACGAATTGCCCCTGCCGCACCCCTCATGGCGCAACACCGCATGGCTGAAGAAGAACCCGTGGTTCGAGCGAGAGTTGGTCCCGGTGCTGCGGACGCGGGTAAAAAGGGCGCTCGCTTGAGCATAAGTCCAGCCGGCGCGGATTTGCCTGAGACGGTTACGACTATGGACCCCGGTCTTCGCTGCGCGAAACCGGGGCCGAGCAGTTTGCAGCGGCGGCGCTTTCTCACGGCGAGTGCAGGGCTGCTCGTCTCGGCCTGCGCCCCAACCATCCAGAACGCGCTTAAGCCGCCGGGCGATTTCGCCGGGGCGCATTTTGAGAACGACGTATTCGTCAGCTTCGATGGCGCGCGGCTGGGGCTCAACACCTATGCGGCGCAGGGCGAGCCCTGGGCGGTGGTGATCGGGCTGCACGGAATGAACGATTACGCGCGCACGTTTGAGGGCGCGGGGCCGTATTGGGCGGGCCATGGCGTGACCACCTACGCTTATGATGCGCGCGGCTTCGGGCGTTCGCCGAACCGCGGCGTGTGGCCCGGCGAAGCATTGATGGTGGAGGATTTGCGTGCGGCGGCGGCGGCGGCGCGCAAGGCGCACCCCAACGCGATCATCGCCGTCGTCGGCGAGAGCATGGGCGCGGCGCAGGGGATGGTCGCCTTCGCCGGCGCCGATCCGCCGAAGGCTGATCGCCTGATCCTTTGTTCGCCGGCGGTGTGGGGCTGGTCGGCGCAGCCGATGGCCTACTCGCTCGCGCTATGGACGGCGGCCCACACGTTGCCGGCCAAGAAAGTGACGCCGCCGCGCGGGCTGAAGATCACGCCGTCGGATAATATTGAAATGCTGCGGGCGCTCGGGCGCGATCGTCTGATGCTGTTCGATACAAGGCTCGATGCGATCTACGGTCTGGTCGGTCTGATGGACGATGCGGCCGCCAGCGCGGCCAATCTGCGCGCGCCGACGCTGTATATGTACGGGGCGCATGACCAGATCATTCCGAAGAAGGCGGCGGTGGCGGCGGCGGAGCGCCTGCCGCGCGCGGCGCGCACCGCGCTCTATCCGAACAATTACCACATGATGCTGCGCGATCTGGGCGCGCAGGTGGTGTGGGACGACATCCTGGCGTTTCTCAGGGATGCCGACTCAGCGCTGCCATCCGGCGCGCAGCCGCTCGTTCCGGTTACGAAAACGTTAACCTCCGCGCGGTAGCATCCCCGTTGGTGTGGCGATAGCCGGGGAGTGCGCAGAACGTGCGCGCCGCGATGAAACTGCTGAACCCGCAGGAGCGGGCGCTGACCGGCGCGAAATTGCGCGCGTGGTGGGAGGGCGAGGCGTTCGACGCCGAGGCCTTTCTCGCCGCGCAAGAAGCCGCGCCCGAAACCGCCAACGATCCCGATCTGACGCCGGACCTGTTCGACGCCCCGCGCGACTACCGCCTCGATGCGCTGCAACGGCTGTGGGGTGAGGGGCGTATCGCGCCGCCTATGGCTGGCGAGGGCGAGGCGTACGCGGCCCTGGGGCTGTCAGCGGCGGCGGAAGTGGCGCTGCTGGGGCCGGGGCTCTATGCGGATGTCGCGCCGGTGCTGAGCGCCAAGGCGGTGAAGCTGCTGGAATGGCGCAGCGAGACGATGGCGGCGCTGGCCGCTGCAAGCGCCGATAAGGCCAATGTTTCGGTGGAAGCGCTTGATCTCGACGTGACGACGCTGCCGGCCGAAGCGTTCGACGCGCTGGTGAGCTTCGATGAGTTTTCCTACGCGGCCAATCCGATGCGCCTGGCGTTGCAGATCGCGCGCACGCTGAAGCCGGGGGCCAAGGCGCTGATCGAAATCTATGTCGGCGGGCCGGACCCGGATTTCGACGCCGCCTTCGCCAGCGCCTTTGCTGAGCCGCAAATCCACCAGCACAATGTCATCGCCCATGCGCTCACCGAGGCGGGCCTCGATATCGAGGCCGACGAGGATGTGTCGGCCGTGCATGTCGCCGCCGCGCGCGCGGCGTTTCACGCGTTCAGCGAAAAAGCCGCCACGATGGGCGCGATGCCCCCGCGCGAGGCGCAGGAGCTACACTGGGAAACGCAGACCTGGCGCACGCGCCTGACGCTGCTGATCCACGCGCGGCTGCAGCGCCGGAAATTTTTGGTGCATCGGCGGGTGTGAGCGCTTGCCTACAATTAGCGGGCCTGCCGACGAGCCGTAGCTCGCGGTGCAGGGGCCCGTCTCGCCCTGGGGCTTCGACGCTGGTGGGCGCGGTAGGGATCGAACCTACGACCTCTCCCGTGTGAAGGGAACGCACTTCCGCTGTGCTACGCGCCCGCTTGCCTCGGCAAGAAGGCGCGGACCTTTGCAAGCTGGCGCGAAAGCCGTCAAGCCGGTGTTAGGACGCCTGGCCGAACAAAAGCGAAGCAGGTTCCGCGGCATGGCCGATAAGGGGCCGGGCGTAGCGCAGGATGGCTGCGGAAAGCAGCGCGCGGTTGGCCGGCTTGGTGAACACATCGCAGGCGCCAAGGCTGAGCGCGCGGGCGCGGTCGGCCTCGATCGAGAGCACGAGAACGGGAATGGCGGCGGTGGCCGGATCGCGCTTCAGCGCCTCAAGAACCTCCCAGCCCGAGCGGTCGGGCAGGCGAATGTCGAGCAAGATGAGCGCCGGCGCGAGGCGGGCGGCCAGATCCAGCCCGCTGGCTGCATTGCCCGCCGAGCGCGCAGCATAGCCCACGCGCGCGAGCGTGCGGCGCAGGATGCGCCGGTCGTTGACCTCATCGTCGATCACCAGAACGACATTGTCCGTGGCGGCGCTGTCTGGCTCTTCATCGAGCGTTGCAGCGATGGTCAGCGTGAACGTGGCGCCCTCGCCGGGCTTGCTGTGCACCGTAACGTCGCCGCCCATGAGTTCGGCGAGTTGGCGGGTGATGGTGAGGCCCAGGCCCGTGCCGCCATAGCGTCGCGTCGTCGTCGGATCGGCCTGGGTGAAGGGCTGGAAGATGCGCGCAGCCTGGTCGGCGCTGAGCCCGATGCCGGTGTCGCGAACATCGAGCCGCACAAGCGCTTCGCCGTCCTGCTCGACGGCGCGCACGCGGACGGAAATTTCGCCGTCCTCGCAGAATTTGCATGCGTTGGAGATCAGGTTCAGCAGGCATTGGCGCAGCTTGCCCGAATCGTTCCTGATCGGGCCGGGGTCGCGCTCGATGACGATGTCGAGTTTGTTGTTCCTGGCGGCGGCGAGCGGGCGGGCGATATCGCTGACTTCCTGGAGCAACCGGCCAAGATCGATCGGCTCGACCACGATTTCGGTTTTGCCGGCTTCGATCTTGGCCAGATCGAGCACGTCGTTGATCAGGCGCAGCAGCGTATGGGCGCCCGCGCGCACGCGTCCCGCGTCCCTGGCTTGTTCTTGCATCTGTGCGGCGGCGAGGTCTTCTTCGAGGAGTTCGGCATAGCCGATCACGGCGTTGAGCGGCGTGCGCAGTTCATGGCTCATCGTCGCGAGGAATTGCGATTTGGCGAGATTGGCCGATTCCGCCGTTTCGCGGGCGGCGCGCAGCGCATCGATCGAACGCGAGAGCACCTCGTCGCGCGCGTCGATTTCGGCGAGCAGGCGCTCGAGTTGGCCGTAGAGCAGCTTGAAACCGTTCTCGCTCTCGGCAGGCTCTGTGCGCGGCGGCGGATCGACTTGTGCGCCGAAATTGCCCACGATGCGTTCGATCAGTGCGCGCTTGCCGACAAGGCTTGCCTCGGCCCGGCGCATCGCGGCGGTGAAGTCCATCTCCAGCCGCCGCCGCGCGGTCACATCCCTGTGCATGAACACGACGCGGGTGAAGCGGCCGGAAGGGCCTCGGCTGGCGAAGCCGTTGACCCGCATCCAGCGCTCGCCGCGCGTGGGATGCAGCACGCGGTGTTCAAATTCGAATTTGCCGCCGGTGCGCATGCTTTTTCCGACGACCGTTCTCACTCTTGTCAGGTCATCAGGGTGAACGTTGATCCCCTTGGCGTCGAGCACGTCGTGCGGGGTTACGGTCTTGCCGATCAAGGGCGAAAGGGTTTCACAGCCGACAACGGTGCGCGCGTCGTAGTCCATCTCGATTACCGCGGCGCCAAGAAGGTCGAGCGCGTAATTCAGGTGCGCAGCCGAAGCCTCCGCCGCGGCCGTTCGCTGGGCAAGCGCCATTTGTGCGTCGGCAGCGGCCCTTTCCCGGCGCCGAACGGCCATCGTCAAGGCGCCCACAAACACGACCGCGAGGGCGATCGAAATAAATCGCGCGCTTGACGGCGGCCCCAGCGCGGCGACAGCGAAAAATCCGATCGTATAGGGCGCCGTGCTGCCGAGCAGAAAGTCTACCGAGCGCCGGCAAAGCGCCGCCTTATAAGCCAAGTACGCGCCGAGCCAGATCGTGGCCGCGGACGAAAGAGCCGGCTGGCACAGCCAGAGCGCAAGCGGCGCCGCCGCCCAGACGACATTGCCCAGCCAGATCAGCGCCGAGGTTATGCGCATCCGCTCGTCGCTAAACGCATCGGGCGCCTGTGCGCGCAGCATGAGCGCGGTTTCAAACGCCGCGACGGTCAGCAGCCAGACGCCGGCAACGAGGGGGCCGGCGCCGAACGCCAGAAAGCTTGCAAAGCATGAGGCCGCGATCAGGCGATAGGGACGCTGACGCTCGCCAGCGGCGACCGTCTCTCCTCCCGGCATATCTGGCCCTGTTTCACGCATAGAGTGCATCTTGTGCCGACTCCATGCTCGCCCGAAACGGCTTAATTTCATGTGAAGGTCTGGCGCCGGACGGCCTGGGTCATCCGGCGATTTCTTGGCCATTCATCTAACGGCGCCTTTTTTCCAACGAAGAGTTCACAAAAATGGGGTTGTCGGCCAGCGCGCGACGCGCTTAAGGTCGGCGGTGTTAAGGGATCGCTTGGACCGCACCAATGGTGTGGCGAATAGGGAAACTGGGCTGTTTTCCGAAGCGTTTTCCCTAGGGAATTGGCGTTTGCGAACGCCGATCCCGATCGCGGTGATGCGGGCGCCGGCATAGGCGTATTGCGCGCATCGCAGGCGGCCCGAGGGCCGGGGATCTGGGGCAGGGGCTGAGCCGGCGCGGGGCTTCACCGCGCTTATTCCGACGGGCGTAAATCGCCCGCCTTGGAGGTTGTTCGGCTATGGATGCAGATTTCTGCAATACCGATGGCGCACGGCGCCTGAAGAACAAGATCGAAGATTACTGGCGCGATCGTGGATACGACGTCGATATAAAGCTGGTCGATGCGGGGTTCATGGCCGCGATGCGTTCGGCCCGGACGGACGTGCGCAGCGACATGGTTAATGGCCTGCCGCGCCGGCGCAATGATCGCGAGGTGAACATACCCGGCCGCAACAGAATTCGCGAGGTCGCGTGACTTACGCTGAAAGCAGCCGTCGCGCCGCAGCGGCGAGTTCTTCATAGCCGCCGATGGTGATGTCCGCATCCACGGCGCTGGGGTCTTCGGTATAGCCGAAGCGCACCAGGATGATGGGCGCGCCAGCGGCGCGCGCGGCTGCTGCGTCGGTTTCGGTATCGCCGACCATGATCGCCTTGTGCGCCTGCCCGCCCGCGCGCGAGACGGTTTCGAGGAAGTGCCCTGGATCGGGCTTGCGGGCCTTCACGGCGTCTGCCCCCACGATGGCCGCGAACCTTCCCGCCAGGCCGAGCGCTCCCAGCACTTTTAGCGAAAGGTCGGTGCGCTTGTTGGTGCAGACCGCCAGAACCGCGCCGGCGGCCTCCAGTTCGTCCAGCGCCTCGATGAGGCCAGGGAAGGGCCGGCTCAGGGCGGCGATGTCGGCGGCGTAGAACTCGATAAAGGCGGCGGTAAGCTGATCCAGCCGCTCGGCGGTGTAGGCCGTCCCGCTCAGGCGCGTCGCCCGCTCGATCAGCGCCCGCGCGCCGTGGCCGACAAAAAACCGCACCACCGCCTCGGGCGGATGGGCCAGGCCCTCCAGGTCCAGCACCCGGTTCAGCGCCCTGAGAAGGTCGGGCGCGGTGTCCACCAGCGTGCCGTCCAGGTCAAAAACCACGGTAGAATCTGCGAGGGGCGTCGGGCATTGGGCTCCAGGCGGGCGCGGCCGCTTCTCGTCCAGCGCTTTGCGGTTACGGGAGGCTTTCGGCTAGAACGCGCCAGGGATTCGAGCAAGTTTGGGATTCGAGCAGGTGGAGACGGCATGACCCCGCAGCGCGCGGCAATCATCTTGGCCGCCGGGCGCGGTGAGCGCATGAAATCGGCGCTGCCGAAAGTTCTCCACAAAGTTGGCGGCAAGGCCCTGCTCGACTGGATGGCCGATCTGGCGAAGGACAGCGGCTGTGTGCGCACGATCACTGTGATCTCCCCGATCGCGGAAATCCGCGCGCATCTGGAAAAACGCGGCGGCGTGGAACTGGCGCTGCAGGAACAGGCGCTGGGCACAGGGCACGCGGCGCGGATGGCGGAGGGCGCGCTCGCCGGTTTTGATGGCGATATCGTCGTGCTGCTCAACGATACGCCGCTGATCCGCGCGGAGACGGTGGCCTCGCTGTTTGAAGCGCGCGCGGGCGCGGACATCGTGCTGCTGGCGTTCGAGGCGCAAAATCCCTTTGGCTATGGGCGGCTCGTGGTCGGCGCCGACGGCAATGTAGAGCGCATCGTCGAGGAAAAAGAAGCAAGCGCGGCCGAAAAATCGATCACGCTGTGCAATTCCGGCGTTATGGCCGTGCCGGGCAAGTTGCTCTTCGAGCTTTTAGCGCAGGTGAAGAACGACAATGCCAAAAGCGAATATTACATCACCGATATCATCGCGCTGGCGCGCAAGGCGGGCAAAACCGTGCGCGCCGTCGCCGCGCCTGAAGCCGAATTGATGGGCATGAATACGCGCGCCGAGCTGGCGAAGGTGGAAGAGGCGTTTCAGGCGCGCGCACGCGCGGCGGCGCTGGCGGGCGGCGTCACGCTGATGGATCCGGAGAGCGTGTGGTTTTCGCACGATACGAAACTGGCGCAGGACGTGATCGTCGAGCCGAGCGTGTTTTTCGGGCCGGGCGTCACCGTCGAAAGCGGCGCGGTGATCCATGCCTTCAGCCACCTGGAAGGCGCCCATGTCGGCGCGGACGCGAATATCGGCCCGTTCGCGCGCCTCCGGCCCGGTGCAAAACTCGGCGCGGACGTGAAGATCGGCAATTTCGTCGAAGTGAAGAACGCCCGCTTCGGCGACGGCGCGAAGGCTTCGCATCTTTCGTATATCGGCGATGCTGAGATCGGCGCGCGCGCCAATCTCGGCGCCGGCACGATCACCTGCAATTACGACGGGTTCGACAAGTTCACCAC
>DASZPV010000047.1:0-7206 GCA_035549875.1 Caulobacterales bacterium | reverse complement strand
CACCCGCGAAGGCGCCGTATAATGCGCCCATAATCAGTAGCGGTAATGATCCGGCTTGAACGGGCCTTCGGCCGGCACGTCAATGTAATGGGCCTGTTCCTTGGAAAGCTTGGTCAGCTTCACGCCCAGTTTTTCGAGGTGCAGCATGGCGACTTTTTCGTCGAGTTTCTTGGGCAGCGTATAGACCTGCTTGTCGTAGGCCTTGCCGTTGGTCCAAAGCTCGATTTGCGCCAGCGTCTGGTTGGTGAAGCTCGCGCTCATCACGAAGCTGGGATGGCCGGTGGCGTTGCCGAGATTCACCAGGCGCCCTTCGCTGAGCACGATGATCTTCTTGCCGTCCGGAAATTCCACATGGTGGACCTGCGGCTTGATCTCGTCCCATTTGAAGTTTTTCAGGCCGGCGATCTGAATTTCGCTGTCGAAATGGCCGATGTTGCAGACGATGGAATTGTTCTTCATCGCCCGCATGTGATCGACGGTGATGACATCCTTATTCCCGGTGGCGGTGACGAAGATATCCGCCGCGCCAGCGACGTCTTCCAGCGTCTTGACATCATAGCCTTCCATCGCCGCCTGCAATGCGCAGATTGGATCGATCTCGGTGACGATCACGCGCGCGCCGCCCTGGCGCAGCGAAGCGGCCGAGCCCTTGCCCACGTCGCCATAGCCGCAAACCACCGCGACCTTGCCGGCCAGCATCACGTCCGTGCCGCGGCGGATGGCGTCCACCAGGCTTTCGCGGCAGCCATAGAGATTGTCGAACTTGCTCTTGGTGACGCTGTCATTGACGTTGATCGCGGGGAAGGGCAGTTCGCCCTTCGCGGCCATTTGGTAAAGCCGGTGCACGCCGGTGGTGGTTTCTTCCGAAACGCCTTTCACCGAGGCGCGGATTTCCGAATAGAACTTCGGATTTTCCTTCAGCTTCTTTTTGATCGAGGCGTGCAGCGCCTGCTCTTCCTCGTTTGAGTGGTGCTCAAGGAAACCCGGATCGGCTTCGGCCTTCGGGCCGAGTACGCAGAGCAAGGTGGCGTCGCCGCCGTCGTCGAGGATCATGTTGGCGTATTGGCCGTTGCCCCAATCGAAAATGCGGTGGGTGTAGTCCCAGTAATCGCTCAGGTTCTCGCCCTTCACCGCGAACACCGGCGTCCCGCGCGCGGCGATGGCGGCGGCGGCGTGGTCTTGGGTCGAGAAGATATTGCACGAGGCCCAGCGCACCTCCGCGCCCAGCGCCTGCAACGTCTCGATCAGCACCGCGGTCTGGATGGTCATGTGCAGCGAGCCGGCGATGCGCGCGCCCTTCAGCGGCTGGCTCGGCCCATACTCGGCCCGGATCGCCATCAGCCCCGGCATTTCCGTCTCGGCGATCTCGATTTCCTTGCGGCCCCATTCGGCCAGGCCGATATCCTTAATGACGTAATCGTGGGCGACGAGCTTGGGGGCGGCGGTCATGTCTGGCTCCAGGCGAGGGAAAGCGGCAGCCTCCCCATAGCAGGCCAAGGGTAATAGGGCAATAAAGATATAAAGATATCTTTATATGAGTGCGGCAGGCTATCCTTAAGCAAATCGCTGTCTAGGATGCTTTTCCTAGGAAAGGTCACATGATCACGTTAGTCGAGAGCGGGATTTATACGGTGGAGGAGGCATCTCGCCTCCTCCAAACCACGCCGAAAAAAATTCGGGGCTGGATCGATGGATATCCTCGAACCAAGGCGGCTCCTGTCCTGATAAACGATCTTGGTTGGCTCAAAAGGTCGTTAGCTTTCAGCTTCGCGAATTTGATGGAGATGCGCTTCATCGAATTTTTTGCGGCCCGTGGAGTGCGGGTCTCTTCCATGCGCTCCATGGCCGAAGAGGCTCAACGCATGCTTGATCACCCTCATCCATTCGCGACGAACACCATCTTCACCACGGATGGCCAAAAGATATTTGCAAAGGTCGCCAGCGAAGCGGGCGATCCGCGGCTCTACGACCTAAAAGAAAAAAATTGGGCAATGCTGCCGATCATCGAACAGTCCTTGTTGAAGGATACCCAATATAATCCCGCAGGGGATGCGGTGCTTTGGAAGCCCAGAGTCAATGTGGCGCCGCACGTAATCATTCATCCAGCCCGCTCTTTTGGGCAGCCGATCTTGGCTGAGTCGGGGGTGCCAACACGAACTGTCAATGAGGCGTGGGAGGCTGAGGGTGATATCGACGTAGTCGCGAAATGGTTTCAGATCAAAAAGAAGCAAGTCTTAGAAGCCGTCGAGTTTGAGCAAAGGCTTGCAATGGCAGCGTGAAGGTCGCTTTTGACGAAAATATCCCGCCACGAATGGTTCGTCTTTTCAATGAAGATGCCGGGCTATCAGGTGGTTGCGAGATCGTCTCAGCCGGAGACTACCGTCCTGTTGACGAGCGGGGGGATGACAACTGGATTCGCCGGTTTGCAGCGGATGGCGGCAACGTCATCATAACTGGCGATACGCGCATAAGAGCGAGAGTGCATGAGAGAGCTGCGCTGGCTCAGACGGGGCTGATTTCATATTACTTCGGCAGACCGTGGAATACGGTTAAGTTTGAGCAGAAGACCGAAGAGCTGATTGCGAAATTTCCGTCAATCATCGCCCACGCGCAGCGGGCCTCACCTGGGACGTGCTGGGAAATTCGGTTCGGGCGAGCAGTTGGCTTCAAAGACGTTAGTGCATTGCCCGAGCAGCTTTCCGGCAAACGGAAACCGCGCAAAAAGCGGAAGTCAAAACCTTAGCGGACTTCGTCAGGCGTCCGCCTTGGCACGTTCCAGCAGAAACGCCAGCCGCCGCTCGGGGCTCCATGCCTCGCGCTCGAACCTTTCGAGTAGCGAGACCTCTTCCGCGCTTAGCGGGCTGCCCTCG
Organism: Caulobacterales bacterium; assembly: GCA_035549875.1. GTDB lineage: Bacteria > Pseudomonadota > Alphaproteobacteria > Caulobacterales > Aquidulcibacteraceae > JAKFWI01. The sequence goes on along the minus strand of DASZPV010000047.1, from coordinate 4,336 downwards.
ATTTCCCGGAGTTTCATCGCCTCCAGACGGCGCGCCTTCGCCGCCGCGACTTCCTCAGGCGAAAGCTTCGAATCCTCTTCGATCATGGGCTCAACCTATAACGAATCCGCCGCGGCGGCAGCGGCTAATCGCGCTCGCCGAACCCATCTTCCACCAGCGCGGCGATCGCGGCGAGGGCTTCGGCCGCTTGCGGCCCTTGCGCCTCGACTTCGATCTCGCTGCCGACGCCGGCGCCGAGCATCATCAAATCCATGAGTGAAGTGGCGTCGGCCTGTTCTTCCTCGCGGCGGACGATCACTTGCGCATCGAATTTCAGCGCCAGCTCCGCGAGCTTGCGCGAGGCGCGCGCGTGCAGGCCGCGCGGGTTGACGATCAGAACCGTGCGCCGCAGCGCCCCCTTCGGCTCCGGTGCGTCACTTGCGTGGCTCACGGCGCCGTTCTCCCCAATCGCAGTGTTCAGGTCTGGCTGGCGAGTTCCGCCGAGGCCAGACGGATATAATGACGCCCGGCTTCTTGCGCCAAGGCCGCCGCTTTCGCCAGAGGCGTGCGCGAACGTTCTACAGCCAGCTTGATCAGCATCGGCAGGTTCACGCCGGCGATCACCTCGACGCGGGTTTCGTTGATGATTGATATCGCCAGATTGGATGGCGTGCCGCCGAACATATCGGTCAGGATGATCACGCCGTCGCCGTCATCGACGCTGCGGACCACCTCGATGATGTCGCGCCGCCGCACACCCATATCGTCGTCTGGCCCGATGGCGATGGCCGCCATCTGCCGCTGCGGACCAAGCACGTGCTCAGCCGCCGCGACGAACGCTTCGGCCAGATGGCCGTGCGTCACGATCACAACGCCAATCATGGCGCGCATCCCCTGATCGCCATCGATGTCCCGCTCATCGTAGGGAAGGAGCATACTCCTTCGCGGGCGCCAGAAAAGCTAACGCGCTTGCGAAAAGGGGCTAGTCTCAACGGCCGATCTCCCGCGCCGCCGGCAATTCAACAACCAGGCGAGCGCCCTTGGGCCCCTTGCCTTCTTGATCCATGTTTTCGGCCCAAATGCGGCCCTTGTGGGCCTGGACGATCTGCCGGGCGATCGAAAGGCCAAGGCCTGAATTGCGGCCGAACGCCGCGCCTTTGGGGCGGTCGGTGTAGAACCGTTTGAAAATCGCTTCGAGATTGTCGGTCGGAACGCCAGGGCCCTGATCTTCGACGGTGGCGTGCAGCCAGCGCCCATCGCGGCGCAAGATCAGCGTCAGCCCAATTTTTACGACGCCGCCGGGAGGGCTGAACGAGCGGGCGTTGTCGATCAAATTGCGGAACACCTGGCCGAGCGGCCCCTCCTGGCCGAGCACAAGCGCGCCGGGAGGAGGCGGGCCGTCGAACACTACATCCGCTTCGGATTCCTTGGCCGTCGCCGAGTACGTCTCGGAAATTTCCACCAGCAGGCGGCCGAGATCGACCAGTTCCTGGCCGCCGCGCGCGGTCTCCGCTTCCAGGCGCGAGGAGCGGGTGATGTCGGTGATCAGCCGGTCGAGCCGCAATACGTCGGCCTGGATGATCGAGAGCAGGCGTTCGCGCGCGCTTAGATCGGTGACCGCCTTGGCGGTCTCCACCGCGCTGCGGATCGAGGTCAGCGGGTTCTTGATTTCGTGGCTGACATCGGCGGCGAAACGCTCATTGGCGTCGATCCGGTCGGCCAGGGCGCCGGTCATGCGCTCAAGCGCCTGGGCGAGATCGCCGATCTCGTCTTTGCGCCGCGATTCATTCGGCAGCACGAGCCGCGTGCCGCCGCTTTCGCGTACATCGTCGGCCGCGGTGGCGAGCGCGCGCAGCGGCTTGGCGATCACCAGCGCCAGCAGCGCCGAAAACAGCAGCGACACCGCGCCGGCGCCGACGATGAACGGCAGCATGGAGCGCCGCTCGGCGGAAAGTATTTCATCGACGTCCGCCGATTCCAGTGTCAGCACGCCGAGCACGGCCTGCACGTGCTGCACCGGCAGCGAAACGCTGACCACGCGCTCGCCCGATTCGCTGACGCGCTGGCCGCCCGCGCGCCCGCCCGCGAAGGCAATCGCGTGCTCCTCTTTCAGCGTGCGCTCGGGCCGCCATTGCGTGATCCGCGCGTCGAGCCAGTCGCGTTGCGCGGGCTTGGCGTCACGCGTCTGCTTGGGCAGCGGGCGCATCGTGATGCGGTCGGCCAAAACGTTGGAATCGGCGACAGCGCGGCCGTCAGGCGTGAACAGGCGCAGGCGCGTCGAAGGCGGCAGCATCATCCGCCGCAGCACCTGGGCGGCTCGGTCTTCCTGCAGCATCGGGGCCGGGTCGCCGATGGTCGATGTCTCCGCCAACACGTTGGCGACCAATTGGCCTTCCGTGGTCAGCGCGTCGATCTTGGCCTGGATCAATTGCTCGCGCAGTTCGGAGAGCAGCAGCGCGCCGACCGTGAGCACGGTGAAGCCGACGAAATTCCAGGCGAAGATCAGCCGCGCAATGCGCGACGTCCAAAGGTCCCGCCGGCGGTTGCTAGGCCTCGTTGTAACGGTAGCCCACGCCATAGAGCGTTTCGATGGCGTCAAACTCGCCATCGACTTCCCGGAATTTCTTTCGGAGTCGTTTGATGTGGCTGTCGATGGTGCGGTCGTCGACATAGACTTGGTCGTCATAAGCCGCGTCCATCAATTGGTCCCGGCTTTTCACGAAGCCGGGGCGGTTGGCCAATGCCTGCAGGATTAAGAATTCGGTGACGGTCAAACGCACCTGCAGGCCCTTCCACAAACAGGCATGCCGGTTCGGGTCCAGGCTCATCTGGCCGCGCACGATGGTCTTGCGGTCGCCGGTTTCGGTTCCCGGCGCGCCCCCGCGCGTGCGGCGCAGCAGCGCCTTGACCCGTTCGGACAGCAGGCGCTGGGAGAATGGCTTTTTGATGTAATCGTCGGCGCCGACATTGAAGCCGACCACTTCGTCCATCTCCTCGTCCTTGGAGGTGAGGAAGATCACCGGCATGTCTGAGGCCTGGCGCAGCCGGCGCAGCATTTCGATCCCGTCCATGCGGGGCATCTTGATGTCCAGCACAGCCAGGTCCGGCGGCGTTTCCGTGAGGGCGGCCAAAGCGGTCTGCCCGTCATGAAAGGTCTTTACCTGGTAGCCCTCGGACTCGAAGAATATCTTGAGCGAGGCGAGGATGTTTTCGTCGTCATCGACCAGGGCGATCGTGGGCATTCTGAAAAGGTCCGGCGCCGCGAGGGCGGTGCTTTTTCTTATATTGGGTCAAAATTGCAAGCGGAACAGGGGCTTTGGCGGCCGGCGTAACCTGGCCTTATCGTTCTTTTGCTAGTCCGGGGCGATGCAGAGGGCCGCCGCAGCGCTGGAAGGCTTATCGGAGACCGGCTCGGCCGAGGCCCCCGATCCGATAGGCTTTGCCCATCTGCGCGATCTGCTGGCCGATCCGCGCCCGTTCGCCGACGAAATCTCCCGCAAGCGCGCCGGGCGCATCGTGCGGAAGGTGATCTACAGCTTCGATTTCGAGAAAGCCGTGCTCGATCCGCAGACGCCGGCGGCCGCGCGGCTGCGCAAGCTCTGCGAACTGCAGAAGCTCGCCCAGGCCAGCGATCTGCGCGCGCGCGACCGGGACGAGGCGGTGAGCGAGATCGACCGCGCCGGGATGCGTATCCTTTGGCGCGCGCGGGTGGTGGAGACGGTGCTGGAAGCGGAAGCCCCGCCGGAAAGTAGGGCCGCCGCGCTTTTGTGGCTGATCGCCGAAGGGGTGCTGCCCGCCGGGGCCTGTGCGAAATCCGCGCTTGAGCCGGCCAAGCAGTTGCTCCAGACCGAACAGGCCCACGAAGCGCTCAAAAAGGCGCCGCAGATGCGCGGCCAGATCCTTGAACTGCTCGCCGCCGCGACGCCGAAACCGCGCATCGCCGAAGGGCCGGTGTTTTAACTTTATCGGCCGGGGCTCAGCGGTTACCTGCGCTGGCGGGGTGCCCAAATAACGCCTGGATACGTCAGCTTCACCCTTATCGACGGCTGCGTTTTGGCTTGGGCGCCAAGGCATTTTGGCCGCGACAGCCCATGTTGACAAAAATGCAACGCCCGCGGCGAAGTCGCACCACATGGTCAATTTGATCATTGGATACCCAACGATTTAGGTTAATAATTATGGAACGTTACCGAACACCCCGAGAGGGGGGTCGTGTTGGGTTGCATAATTAACGTGGAGGGGGAGATCATGAAAAAGCTCAATCTGTTGGCCGGGATCGGCGTATCGGTTCTGGCGCTCGTGCCGGCCAAAGCGGCCCAGGCCCAGGCCCAATCGCAGCCGGCGCCAAGGACCTCAA
>DASZPV010000046.1:0-10709 GCA_035549875.1 Caulobacterales bacterium | reverse complement strand
CGGCACATGCCGCTGCGCGACGTGATCCGGGCGGTGGAGAGCCAGATTCCCGGCGCGCCGCGAGGGCAACCCGTCCTGCAGGAACGCGGAGACGGGCGAGCGGTTTATCTGTTGCGCTGGCAAACGCCGGACGGGCGCCTGCTCGATTTGACCGTGGACGCCGAAACCGGCGCCGTGCTGCGCTGAGAGGAAGAATTCCATGCGCGTGCTAGTCGTTGAGGACGAACCCGATCTCCGCCGCCAGTTGGTTTCGGCGCTGGAGGATGCGGGCTATGCGGTCGATCAGGCCGCCGATGGCGAGGAAGGCCAATATCTCGGCGAGAACGAGCCTTATGACGCCGTCGTGCTCGATCTTGGCCTGCCGAAGATCGACGGCGTCTCGGTGCTGAAGGCCTGGCGCAAACAGGAAAAGACCATGCCGGTGCTGATCCTGACGGCGCGCGGGCGGTGGAGCGAAAAGGTCGAAGGCTTCGACGCCGGGGCGGACGACTACGTCGCCAAGCCGTTCCATTTCGAGGAATTGCTGGCGCGTCTGCGCGCACTTCTGCGCCGCGCCGCCGGCCATGCCAGTTCCTCGATCGACTGCGGCGACCTTTCGGTCGATACGCGCGCGGCCCGCGCCACGGTCGGCGGGGCGCCGATCAAGCTGACCAGCCACGAATACAAGGTGCTCGAATACATGATGCACCATCGCGGCCGGGTCGTGCCGCGGACCGAACTGGTCGAGCATATCTACGACCAGGATTTCGATCGCGACTCGAACACGATCGAGGTGTTCATCGGGCGCTTGCGCCGGAAAATCGGGCAGGATCGGATCGTCACCGAGCGCGGCCTGGGCTATCGTCTGATCGATCCAGCCGAGCAGCATAGCGTGTGAAACTTCCATCCTGGCGCGCTTTCCGCCCTAAATCGCTCGCCGCGCGCCTCGTGGTTTCGGCCGCGGCGTGGTGCCTCGTCGTGCTCGCGATCGGCGGCTTTGGGCTTTCCGAGCTTTACCGCGAGAGCGTGTTGCGCACGCTGGATTCCGATCTTGAAGTGGTGCTCGACACGCTGGCGGGCGGCGTCTCCGTGGAGGCGCAGGGGCCGTCGCTGACGGCCCCGCCGACCGACCCGCGCTATGGCGTGGCGTTTTCCGGCCGGTACTGGCAAGTGGCGCTGGTCGATAGCGCCAAGACCGTGCGTTCGCCCTCGCTCTGGGACGAAGAATTGCCGTTGACCGAGCCGATGCTCGTGGCTCTGCGCGCCGCGCCGGGTAAGACGCGATTCTTCAACGCCGACGGGCCCAACGGCCAGCAGATGCGCATCGCAGCGCAATTCGTTTTGCTCAAGAACACGCAGATTGCACTGATCGCGGCGACCGACATGCGTCCCGTGCTCGCCAACGCCCGGCAGTTTACCGCCACGCTGGCGATCGCTTTGGCGCTGCTGGGGATCGGGCTGATCGCGGCCGTGCTTTTGCAGGTGCGCCTGGCGCTGGCGCCGCTGGCGCGTGTGCGCGGCGATATCGCGGACGTGCGCCGCGGCCGGCGGGCCAAGCTCGACGAGGACTATCCAACAGAAATCACGCCGCTCACCACCGAACTCAACGCGCTGCTGGAGCACAATCGGGAAGTGGTGGAGCGCGCGCGCACGCATGTCGGCAATCTGGCGCATGCGCTCAAGACGCCGATCTCCGTGCTGCTGAACGAAGCGCGCGGCGAGCAGGGCCGGCTGGCCGATCTTGTCGGCCGCCAGGCCGAAGCGATGAGCCGCAATGTCGAGCATTATCTGCAACGCGCCCAGGCGGCGGCGCGCGCCGAAGCCATCGGCGCCCGCACGCCGGTCAAGCCGGTGATCGAAGACATCGCGCGCACCCTTGAACGGCTCTACGGCGCCAGCAAGGATCTCGATCTCGACGTCCTGGCGGCGACCGACGTGGTGTTCCGCGGTGAAAAACAAGACATTGAGGAGATGATCGGCAATCTGATGGACAACGCGTGCAAATACGGGCGTTCGCGGGTGGTGGCCCAATTGACGCCGCCATCGGTCGCCGGGGCGCCGCTGAAGATCGACATCGAAGACGATGGGCCCGGCCTGACGCCGGAGCAGCAGGAACTTGTCCTCAAGCGCGGAACCCGGCTCGACGAGAGCGCGCCGGGCGCGGGGCTGGGCTTGTCCATCGTATCGGAACTGGCGCGGGCCTACGGCGGCGCGCTGCACCTGGGCCGCGGCGATTTGGGCGGACTAAAGGCTTCGCTGGTTCTGCCTTCCGCGGATTGAGAGGCCTATGCTCAAACTTCCGTAACCGGCCTTTCCCGCCACGCCGGCAAGGACTAGAAAGCCCACTCCAACCGGAGGAAGCCGTGGCTTACAACCTGAAGATCAATGGCAAGAGCGTCAGCGTCGACGCGCCGGCCGAGATGCCGCTGCTCTGGGCGCTGCGCGATGTGCTCGGCTTGGTCGGCACGAAATATGGATGCGGCGTGGCCCAGTGCGGCGCTTGCACCGTCCATATAGACGGCAAGCCGGTGCGGTCCTGCCAGAAGACGGTGGGCAGCGTCGGCGCCGCGTCGATCAGCACGGTGGAAGCGCTGGCCGAAAACCCGGTTGGGAAAAAACTGCAACAGGCCTGGATGAATCTGGACGTCGCCCAATGCGGCTATTGCCAGGCCGGCCAGTTGATGTCCGCCGCCGCGCTGTTGACGGCGACGCCAAAACCCTCCGACGAACAGATCGACGCGGCGATGGCCGGCAATCTCTGCCGCTGCGCCACCTATCTGCGCATCCGCGCCGCGATCAAACAGGCCGCCGGCCTTACCACTGCGATGAAGGAGCAAGCCAATGGCTGATGGGTTTTCGCCTTCGCGCCGGAATTTCCTGCAAGTCTCCACCGCTGCCGGCGGCGGGCTGCTGATTTCCGTGATGATCCCCGGCGTCGCCGCCGCGGCCGACGCCAAGGGCGTATTTGCGCCGAACAATTTTGTCCGCATCGGCGCCGATGGGATCGTCACCATCATGGCGAAGAATCCCGAGTGCGGTCAGGGCATCAAGACGGCTTTGCCGATGATCGTCGCCGATGAACTCGACGCCGATTGGAGCAAGGTGCGGATCGAACAGGCCGACAGCGTTCCGGCGCTCTATGGCGCCCAGCGCGCTGGCGGCTCGCGGTCGATCCCGAACGAATGGATCGCGATGCGCAAGGCCGGCGCTATGGGCCGCGCGCTTTTGATCGCCGCCGCGGCCGAGACCTGGAAGGTCGACGCCGCCTCGTGCAGCGCCGCCAAAGGCGAAGTGATCCACGGACCGACCGGGCGGAAATTGCCCTACGGCAAACTCGCCGCCGCCGCCGCGAAAATGCCCGCGATCGCGCCCGAAGCGATCAAGCTGAAGGACCCGAAAGATTTCGCGATCATGGGCAAATCGGTCATGCAATATGACCTGCCCGAGATCGTTACCGGCAAGCCGCTGTTCGGGATCGACGTGCGTTTGCCCGGCATGGTCTACGCCTCGTTCGAACAGGCGCCGGCCTATGGCGCCAAGCTGGCCAGCGCCGATCTGGCGGCGGCCAAAGCCCATCCGGGCGTGCATGACGTGTTCGCGATCGACGGCGGCGCCAATCCCTCCGAACTCGTCAGCGGCGTGGCCGTGATCGCGAACAATTGGTGGACCGCTCAGCAGGCGCGCAAGAAACTGAACGCCAAATGGCAGGCCGGCCCGTCGGCTGGCCAATCGACCGCGGATTTTGCGCTCAAGGCCGCCGCGGCGGTAAAGCAGGCGCCGACGTTGTCGCTCCGTAAGGACGGCGATCCGGACGCGGGATTCAAATCCGCCGGCAAGGTGATCGAGGCGGCTTACCATTACCCTTATCTGTCGCACGCAACGCTCGAACCGCAGAATTGCACCGCGCAGTACAAGGACGGAAAATTTGAAATCTGGGCGCCGACCCAGGCGCCCGATACCGGCCGGCAGATCGTCGCCAGAGTGCTTGGCGTAAAGCCCGAGGACATAAAGGTGCACCAGATCCGCTGCGGCGGCGGCTTCGGCCGGCGCCTGTCAAACGATTACATGGTCCAGGCCGCCGCCATCGCGCAGAAAACCGGCGGCGCGCCGGTAAAGCTGCTGTGGTCGCGCGAAGACGACATGGCGCACGATTTCTACCGCCCAGGCGGGTTCTGCAATTTCAAGGCCGGAATCGATAAAGCCGGCAAGCTGGTGGCGTTCCGCAACCATTTCGTCTCGTTCGGCGCGAACGGGAAATTCAGCCAGGGCGCGGCCATGGCGCCGACGGAATTTCCGGCAGAGGCGGTGGGTAATTTCGAACTTGTCGCCACCGTGCTCGATAGCGCCATTCCGACCGGGCCGATGCGCGCGCCGCAAAGCAACGCGCACGCCTTCGCTTACCAGAGCTTCATCGATGAGGTCGCAGTGGCCGGCGGGCGCGATCCACTGGATTTGCGCGTCGAACTGCTCACCGTGGCCGCGGCCCGCCGCGCGCTGCTCAGCAAGACCGATCCGACGTCGCCGTTTCCACCGTTCGATCCGAACCGGATGCTGGCGTGCGTGCTGAAGGTGAAGGAAATGTCCGGCTGGGGCCGGGCGGTTCCGAAGGGAACGGGGCTGGGCGTGGCGTTCTACTACAGCCATTCCGGCTATTTCGCCGAAGTCGTGGAAGCCAGCGTGACCGATGCCGGTCAGGTGCGGGCGCACAAAGTGTGGGTCGCGGCCGATGTCGGCAATCAGATCGTCAATCCGAGCGGCGCGGCCAATCAGGTGCAGGGCGCGGTGATTGACGGGATCGGCCAGGCGCTGGGCCTGAAGATTGAGGTCGCCGACGGCGCCACTGTGCAGAAGAACTTCAATCAATATCCGCTGATCCGCATGCCGCAGGCGCCGGTATCGGTCGATCTGCAATGGGTGATGAGCGACAACGCGCCCACCGGGCTGGGCGAGCCGTCGCTGCCGCCGGTCATTCCGGCGCTGTGCAACGCGATCTACGCCGCCAGCGGCAAACGCGTCCGCAACCTGCCGATCGATCTCAGCGCGACGTAAATGGGTCGCCTGACGTAAAGATTGCCGCTTTCGGCGCGGCAACCTGCTATAGCGTGCCCCTAAAGCCGCGATCCGAGAGAATCGGATCGCGGCTCCAGGTTCTTGGTTGGTCGCGTTTCTTCCGGCGAACCGGCATCCACTTCGTCGGAAAATGCTCGAAAGCAGGAGTTCGCCAGCCATGGCCAATCGCAAACGCAAATTGCGCGCGTACCGGATTACCGTCAGCCGCGGCGCGGCGAGCGAAACCTATCTGATCTCCGCGCTGATGGAGATCGACGCCACAACCAAGGCGCAAACCCGCTTCGCCGCGGCGCATGCGACCGGGCTGTCGTTTCAGCCGCTGGATAGCGTGCAGACCGTTGTGGAAGAGTTGGATGCTTGAGCGCCGAGCTAAGGCTCTGGCGCGAGCTAACCGAGGAACGCTGGAAGAGGCAATAACGTCACCGTTCACGGTGCTTCCCATGCGATCTTCCACGAATAGAACTGTGACGGGCTGACTCTGTAGCGGGCAATATTCCCTTCGTGCAATCCGATCAATTCCGAAGAGACGACTTCCTTAAAGCGTTCGCGATCTTCCGGAGGGAGATCGGCCGTAGCTATTTCTTCGATCGCTTTCGAAGCTTGTTGCTTTCCCATGGCGGACAGGATGACGTTGGCAATAGTTCCTCTGATCATCTCGCGATATCGAAGCCGAAACCTGTCTGGCTCGCCGATTGACTGTCGAGCCGACGCGTAGCGCCACGCGGAGCGCTCATAAGCCCAGACAAATATATCGCGAGCGAGTTCCGTGCGGTTAAGTTCATAGATGCCCAAAAGCCCGTCCTTGTAGAGGTTTTCAGGCACCTCATTGAATGCCCACGGACTTAGATTGCGCCTTATAAAGGGGATGTTTGCCGCAAAGCGCGCGACCCGTTTGTTGACGTCATCGAAGGGCTGTAAGTAGGGCAATTGCACTGTGGCAAAGAACGCCTGCTCAAATGGATCTTCGATCGCACCCGCCTTTGCGAGCAATTCCACAAAGCACTCCTCGATCAGAGCCGGTGTTTCGAGTGGACTGAACACTGAGCCCGAAATGCCCACCGCCTTCATGCGCAGCCTGCCTTCCGCGCGAACGTCTTTAAGGAGGTTGTGAGACAGGAGCGCGTGGAGATTTAATATTGTGTAGCGATTGAATCCGATGTCTTCTGCCGCCTCAACAATAAATTCAATCGCGTCCTTGTGGTTCAGCAACATCTGCGCATCTTCTGCGCTTTTTCCGTCTGCTCGTTTCCCCCGTTCCAAAAGATCATGAGTCTCTAGCAGAGAGTATTTGTTGCCTTCGAGTCGACTTGAGTTCCACGCAAATTCAATCAGCAGACGGCTGTATATTTCCTTCGCGTATGTTCCGGCTGGTCTTTCGCCCGTGCCTGCGGCGCCGACATTGGCGAGGAATGTTCGTTCGCGAGCAGAAAGATAAAAGGTTTCGTTCGGGCGATAGCTGGATAGAAAGTCGCGATTGTATCCAACAGGAGTACGCTCGGCGGCAGGGCGACTAACTTGCGTTTGGATTGCCTTGCCGCTCTCCGTAAGGGGGATGAAGAAGCCGCCCTGCGCTTCAAGCGGGGCGTCCTCTTTATGTAAGAGCGTTGTTCCTGCGGTCGGGCCTTGAGCAACGTAGTAGCGCGTGCCGCTCTTGGCGCCGTCGCTTCTAACGCGGCCCAGTCTCTCCAGCTTTTGCAACCGACGCTGGACCTTGCGCTGAGTGGCTATAGCGGCCTCAGGGCCAACTAGGTCGCGCAAGAATGCCCCATTGGGATGCTTGCGGATTGCCGCCTCAATGGCCGCCAGTTCGGATTCCAGAATGTGGGCAGGCACAACAAACACCGGTTCAGGCTAATTAGAACCGCTATATACACCGTAAAACCTGCAATTAGCAACGAATAAGCAGTGTTAATCGCATTATACCGGTGTATATAAGGAAAAATAACACCGGCAACTGCAGCTAGCGGCGCCCAAATGTTCCTCTTGCGTTCTCAGAACAAAGGGCGTACAAATGAGTCTGTCGGATCGGAGCGATCCGGGCGGGCGGGCTGGTTCGCGCGCTGGACTCACAGGATAAGGGGCTTACGCGATGGGCGCGCTGAAACTCGTAGAACCTATGGAAACCGACAAGCAGAAGGCCCTGTCGGCCGCCATGAAGCAGATCGAGCAAGCCTTTGGCAAAGGCTCGGTCATGCGCATGGGCGCGAGCAACCCGTCTGTGGAAATCGAAGCGGTCTCGACCGGCTCTCTGGGCCTGGACGTGGCGCTCGGCATCGGCGGCCTGCCGAAGGGCCGGATCGTGGAAATCTACGGGCCGGAAAGCTCGGGCAAGACCACTTTGGCGCTGCACGTGATCGCCGAGGCGCAAAAGAGCGGCGGCGTCTGCGCGTTTGTCGACGCCGAGCACGCGCTCGATACGGTTTACGCCAAGAAACTGGGCGTCGATCTCGACGATCTTCTGGTCTCGCAGCCCGATAACGGCGAGCAGGCGCTGGAAATCACCGATACTTTGGTCCGCTCCGGCGCGATCGACGTGCTGGTGATCGACTCGGTCGCCGCGCTGACGCCGCGGGCCGAACTGGAAGGCGAGATGGGCGACAGCCTGCCCGGCCTGCAGGCCCGCCTGATGAGCCAGGCGCTGCGCAAGCTCACCGGCTCGATCAACAAATCCAACACGCTGGTGATCTTCATCAACCAGATCCGCATGAAGATCGGCGTGATGTACGGCAATCCGGAAACAACCACCGGCGGCAATGCGCTGAAATTCTACGCTTCCGTCCGGCTCGATATCCGCCGCACCGGCCAGATCAAGGACCGCGAAGAGGTCGTCGGCTCCGAAACGCGGGTGAAAGTGGTCAAGAACAAGGTCGCCCCGCCGTTCAAGCAGGTCCAGTTCGACATCATCTACGGTGAGGGCATCTCCAAAACCGGCGAATTGATCGAACTCGGCGTCAAGGGCGGGGTGATCGACAAATCCGGCGCCTGGTATGCCTACGGCAATACCAAGATCGGCCAGGGCAAGGAGGCGGCGCGCCGCTTCCTGAAGGAAAACCCGGCCGTCGCCGCCGAGGTCGAGGAAAAAATCCGCGCGCTATCGGGCCTTGTCGATGAGATGGCCGCAACGCCGGAGGCCGACGAGGACTAAAATTCGAGATCCCGGAGGCGCCGCCATTCGCCCCCGGTTGCGCCGGCCAGCTTCGGTTCACTCGCGCGCCATGCCAGCCCCTGGCGCGCCGAACCGGGCCGGCCGGCGCTTTTCTTTTGCGCCCAGCGGCGCGCGTCTCCATTTTGGCGGGGCTGGAGCGCGTTGCCGCGCTTGGGCGCGGGCGAGGCTTTCTCTATACCGGACCCGAATCCCGGGCGTTCGGCCCGGACCGAAACGGGCAAGCATGGCCAGCGTCAACGAGATCAGAGCGCAATTCCTCGCCTTCTTCGAAGGCAAGGGCCACAAGCCGGTCGCCTCCAGCGCGCTGGTGCCGCAGGACGATCCCACGCTGCTGTTCACCAACGCCGGCATGGTGCAGTTCAAGAACGTGTTCACCGGCGCCGAAAAGCGCCCCTATCTGCGCGCGACATCCTCGCAAAAATGCGTCCGCGCCGGCGGCAAGCACAACGATCTCGACAATGTCGGCTATACCGCCCGCCACCACACCTTCTTCGAGATGCTGGGAAATTTTTCCTTCGGCGATTACTTCAAGCCCGAGGCGATCGAGTTTGCCTGGGACCTGATCACCAGGGATTTCGCGCTCCCGAAAGATAAGCTGCTCGTCACTGTCTATGCAGAGGACGAGGAAGCCGCCGCAATCTGGAAGAAGGTCGCCGGCCTTGGCGACGACAAGATCATCCGCATCGCAACGAGCGATAATTTCTGGTCGATGGGCGATACCGGCCCGTGCGGGCCGTGCTCGGAAATCTTCTACGATCATGGGCCCAGGATCGCCGGCGGCCCGCCCGGCTCGGCCGATCAGGATGGCGACCGGTTCATCGAGATCTGGAATCTCGTGTTCATGCAGTTCGAACAATTCGCCGACGGGCGGCGCGAGAGCCTGCCCAAGCCCTCGGTCGATACCGGCATGGGGCTCGAGCGCATCGCCGCCGTGCTGCAGGGCGTGCATTCGAATTACGAGATCGATCTCTTCCGCGCGCTGATCGCCGCATCCGAACAGCTCACCGGCGTCAAGGCCGAAGGCGAGCGGCGCCCCAGCCACCAGGTGATTGCCGACCATCTGCGCGCATCGAGTTTCCTGATCGCCGACGGTGTGATGCCGTCGAACGAGGGGCGGGGCTATGTGCTGCGCCGGATCATGCGCCGCGCCATGCGCCACGCCCATCTGCTCGGCGCCGCCGAGCCGCTGATGCACCGTCTCGCGCCGACCTTGATCGCACAAATGGGCGCGGCCTATCCCGAACTGGTTCGCGCGCGCCCGGTAATCGAGGATCAATTGCTGCAGGAAGAAGAGCGCTTCCGCCGCACGCTCGGCCGCGGCCTGGCGCTTTTGGACGAAGAGACCGCGAAGCTCAAAAAGGGCGGCGAACTGGCCGGCGAAACCGCGTTCAAGCTCTACGACACGTTCGGGTTTCCGCTCGATCTGACGCAAGACATCCTGCGCGGGCGCGAGATGAGCGTCGATCTCAAAGGCTTCGACGCGGCGATGGAGCGTCAGCGCGAAATGGGCCGCAAGGGCTGGGGCGGCTCGGGCGAGGCGGCGCCGGACGCGGTCTGGTTTTCGATCAGCGACCGCACCGGCCCGACGGAATTCCTCGGCTACGCGAGCGAGCAGGGGCAAGGCAAGCTCGCAGCGATCGTCGCGGACGGCGCCGAGCAGCACGAATTGCGCGAAGGCGTTTCGGCCGAACTCGTGTTCGATCGCACGCCGTTCTATGCCGAAAGCGGCGGCCAGGCGGGCGACAAGGGCGTCATTACGTTCAAGAACGGCGCGCGCTTCGAAGTCGCCGATACGCAAAAAATGGCCGGCGCGCTGCATGTGCATGCGGGCAAACTCGTGAAGGGTGCGGTGAAGGTCGGCGACGCAGCGTCGCTCGAAATCGATCACGCGCGCCGCCAGCGCATCCGCGCCAACCATTCCGCGACGCACCTGCTGCACGCGGCGCTCCGCAATGTGCTGGGGCCGCATGTCACGCAAAAGGGTTCGCTGGTCGAGGAAGACCGCTTCCGCTTCGACTTCTCCCATTCCAACCCGATGACCGCCGACGAGATCGAGCGGGTCGAGGATGAAGTGAACGCGATCATCCGCCAGAACGCCGAGGGCGTGACGAAGGAAATGGCGCCGGAGAAAGCCATCGAAGCAGGCGCGCTCGCTTTGTTCGGCGAGAAATACGGCGACGTGGTGCGGGTGCTGACGCTCGGGATCAGTCCCAACGATCCCAAGCGCGCTTATTCCGTCGAATTGTGCGGCGGCACGCATGTCGGCCGCACGGGCGACATCGCGCTGTTCACGGTCTTCTCGGAAAGCGGCGTCGCCGCCGGCGTGCGCCGGATCGAGGCGGGCACGGGCGCGGCGGCGCTGGCGCATCTGAAGGCGCAGGCGGCGCTGGCCAAGACGCTGGCGGCGAATTTGAAAACGCCGCTCGACAAATTGCCCGAGCGCGTCGCGGCGCTGAGCGACGAGCGGCGCAAATTCGAGCGCGAACTGGCGGAC
>DASZPV010000045.1:0-3113 GCA_035549875.1 Caulobacterales bacterium | reverse complement strand
CTGGCTGTGCTGACGCCCTAATCACGGCCCCCGCAGCAAGCGCCGCCCCATCGCCGAACGAAAACACCGCCAAACGCACGGCAAAAATCAAACATCCCCGCCAAAAACTGATTTTCGCAACGGTCCCACAAGGGGAGAAGGAACGCGCCTCAGCGCGGGCAGACTTTCGCGATGTTGTCGCGCGCTGCGTTGCCAATCACGCTGTTTGGCGCGCCCATCGCTTCGCTGAGTGCCAGTGATTTGCGGAAATAGTCGCAAGCGCCGGCGATGCTTTCAGTTCGGCGTTGTCGCCGCTGAGTTTGCCGTATTGGTCCTGGGTGTATTTGACCGAGCGGACATAGGCGTCGTCGGCGCTCATCGAGGCGGCCTGCTGCGCGGCGGCGGGTGCGGCGAGCGCCAGGGCGGCGCAAAGCGTCAAGCGTCTGAGCATCACTGGTCCCCCGCGGCGCCCGCAATCAAAGCGGGCTTTGGGGAAAAAGCAAGGCGGGGCGCTTCGTGTTACATAAAGCGGGGCGCTTCGTGTTACATAAACAAGAACGCCAGCGCGAAGGCGCAGGCAAAATCGATCATGCGGGTCATGCGCGCGTGTCGGCGCAGATGCCGCAGCGCCAGCGGGGCGCGTGGTAAACGCCGGCCGGCGCATAGGGCGCCGGCAGGGTTTGCGCGGCGACCTGGGTAAGAAAGCCGAGCGAGGGGCCAGCCAGAAGATTTGGTGTGGGGCCGGCGCCCTGCTCGTTTGGGCTCAGCGTCTCGTCCTCGACCCGGCGGCGATAGCCCGAGCGGCGCTCGCGCTTCTCGGACCAGTCCTTGGAGGACTGCAGTCGAACCAGGGAGAGGGATCCGGTCTGCATGGCTTAACGGCTTGCAAAGCATGTACCGCCGTTAACGGTCTCGCAGTGGGACAACGCGTAGGGGGCGGCGCTGCCCCCTCCGTCTCGCGGCTGCGCCGCGAGCCGCCTCCCCCGTAAACGGGGGGAGGATAAGTGCAAAAACCCGGCGGCGTCGCTGAAGGTCCTGAGCCATCTCCCCCGTAAACGGGGGGAGGATAAGTGTGCGTGTCCGAATCCGGCGAGACTTGGGGGCGGTTAACGCTCATATTCGGCCCATGAGGATCGAGGCCGCAGCCGCCCATGGCGCCGTTGAAAGGAAAGCAGCATGAAGCTCATTGTGTACGATAGTCCGGTCGGGCCGCTGACTTTGGCTTCGGACGGGCAGGCGCTGACGGGGCTGGCGTTTGAGACGCAGAGCCATCCCTGCCGCGCGATCGAGGGCGCAGAGAGGGGGCGCGACGGCGTTCTGGATGCAGCGCGCCGCCAGCTCGATCTTTATTTCGCGGGCAAGCTGAAACGGTTCGATCTGGCGCTGAACCCGCAGGGCACGGCGTTTCAGAAGCGCGTGTGGATGGCGCTGCGTGCAATTCCGTTCGGCAAGACCGTTTCCTACGCCAATATTGCCGATGAGATTGGCGCGCCGAAGGCGGTGCGTGCGGTAGGCGGCGCCAATGGGCGCAATCCGATCGCGATCGTCGTGCCGTGCCACCGCGTGATCGGCGCCAACGGCTCGCTCACGGGCTTCGGCGGCGGGATGGAGCGCAAGCAGTTCCTGCTGGCGCTGGAGCAAGGTCAAAAGAGCCTGGCGGCTTAGCGGACGCTCCCCTCGAGGGAAGGGTTGCGCTAAGGCTGGAACATGACCGGCACGATCACGCTCTCCATCGAAGGCCCCGTCGCAACGATTACGATCGACCGGGCGGAAACCCGCAATCCGCTTGGTCTGGCCGGGGATGGCGCGCTGGTTGAGGGCTTTTGCACGCAAATCAACGCGGACCTGTCGATCCGCTGCGCAATCATTACCGGCGCGGGCCAGGCGTTCTCGGCCGGCGGCGACGTGAAGGCGATGCGCGACAGAACTGGCGGGTTCGCCGGATCGCCGGCAGAGATCGGCGCCTATTATGAGCGCGAAATCCATCGCCTGCTGAAGTCGCTCCATGGGCTGGAGACGCCGCTGATCGCGGCGGTGCATGGCCCGGCTATCGGCCTGGGCTGCGATGTGGCGTGCCTGGCCGATATCCGTTTGGCCAGCACGCAGGCGCGGTTTGGCGCAACATTTCTGAAGCTTGGGCTTATTCCGGGCGATGGCGGGGCCTGGATTTTGCCGCGGGCGATCGGGCGCGCCCGCGCCGCTGAGCTGTTTTTCACCGGCGATGTCATCGATGCGCAGACAGCGCTGGATTGGGGGCTGGTCTCCCGCGTCATCGAGCCCGCGGCGCTTATGGATGAAGCGCGCGCGCTGGCGCGCAAGATCGCGGAGCAGCCGCCGCTGGCGCTGCGCGAAACCAAAAAGCTGCTGGGCGCCGCGCAAACAGCTTCATACGAAGAGATTTTAACAGCGTCCGCGATCACGCAAGGGCGCATGCATCACACCGCCGATCACGCCGAAGGCGTGGCCGCGCTGCTGGAGAAGCGCCCGCCGCGCTTTTCCGGCGGCTGATCAGCCAGGATTGGCGTAGAAGAAAAAATAAGCGATCAGGGCGCAGGCCGCGCCGACCGTAGAAATCACGAGGATGCGCGTCTGCCAGCCGACGTTCACGCCTCCGCGCGCTTCAAGAGGGGTTTCCTCTATGTGGCCGTCTACTTCTTCTGGCATGACATTCCCTGTGCGATGACGGGCCGGAGCGCCTTCGCCCAGGCCCGTCATGAATGTTGCTTAGTGTTTGGCGTCTTTGGCGGTGTCGGACACAGCCGCGCCAGTGGCCGACACGTCTTTGCCGACCCCTTCGACGGTGTTGCAGGCGGAAAGGGCAATGGAGAGCGCCATGGCGGCGACAACCAGCGCAACGGAAATCGATTTGGCTTGCATGAGATGATCCTTTCGTAACTCGTCCTGGCCCCGGTTTCGCCCTGCGGCGCGTAAGAGCACCAGAAGAGAACGCGACGCCATCCGGCTGGTTCCCCGTGCCGGTTTTACCAATAAGGGGGGAACGCCCATGCGCCGGGCCGCGTTGGTCTTCTCACTATAGCAGGAGACGACCCCATGTCCGACTTGACCAGCGAAAGCGGTAAGCTGCGCGAAGCCAAGCAAAATCCCGCCGCCATGTTTCACGAACCACAAAACGT
>DASZPV010000044.1:0-28005 GCA_035549875.1 Caulobacterales bacterium | reverse complement strand
CCTGCGCAAAGCCGCCGCCCGAACTATCGATGATCTGTGGGAAGCCATCCGCGACGCGCTGCCGAAATTCACGCCACAACAATGCGCCAACTTCTTCGCGGCAGCCGGATATGAACCGGAATGATCAGATTCTGCTCTAGCTAGGCGCCGATAAGCGCCGCGCGCTCGGCTGGGCGCAGCGGGCGCCATTTGCCTTCCGGCAGATCGCCAAGCGTCAGCGGGCCGATCCGCGTGCGCAGCAGATCGACCACGCCGAGTTCAACCAGTTCGCACATGCGCCGGATTTGGCGGTTCCGGCCCTCGCGAAGAATGAAACGCAAGTTCATAGGCGACATCGCTTCGACTTCGGCGGGACGCAATTGCCTGCCGTCCAGCGCCAGGCCGTGGCGCAAGAGCGCTAGCTTTTGCGCCGTCACCTCGCCGACGACGCAAACGTGATATTCCTTATCGAGCGTCGATTCAGGACCGATCAGCGCCTTCGCGAGCACGCCATCTTCCGACAGCAGCAATAGCCCGCGAGAATCCTGGTCCAGTCTGCCCAACGGCGCGAGATGCTGGTTCCCGCGCGGCATTACGGACGCGGCGCCGTGCAAATTCTCCCGCGTCAGCAGACGCGCAGCGGGGATCTGTTCGCCTTCGGGCTGCGAGGAAACCAAACCGACGGGCTTATGAATGACGACGGTGAGCGCGTTTTCGAGCAGCGCCGCGCCGGTGTCCGCGATGCTTAAAGTCTGACCGGGTGCGATCTTGCGGCCGACATCGGAAATGGTCTCTCCTTCGATCGAAATGAGCCCCTGTCCGATCAGCGCCTCGGCTTCGCGCCGAGAACATACGCCGTTTTGCGCCAGCCATTTATTGACGCGCTGGGGTTCGGCGCCGTCGTAAGTCCTGCGCCATGCCATCGCGTTAGCGTACGATTTTAAATGCGATGCCGAGCGCCTGCGCCAGGGGCTCGATCCGTTTGGCGGTCTGATCGGTGATGAGGTGCGCGCGCTGGGGTTTTACCGCAAGGGTGAGCACATTGCGCTCAATGGTCAGCGAGAAATCCTGCAGCAGCGCCCGCGAACGGCCCGACAAATCCGCGCCCAGACGCAAGGCATATCCAAGCGCGGCGGCGGCAACCCGCTGATCTTCATTCAACAACTTCAAGTAGGCCGGCGACTGCGGCGCGCCCTTGGCGTAACGGTGATGCACGGCGGCGGCCAAAAACGCGCGCTCCGGATGAGCGATCGCCGCGAACGGCGCCCGCAGCACCATATCGTACATCAACTCACTGCGCTGATCGGGGTGCAGCGCGCCGCCGAGATCGGCCAGACGCGCAGCGGCGCCGCGCAGCAGGTTATCTCGTTCTTCGCTAAATGCCGCCGGCTGTTTGGAGAACACCGGCCTGATCCATTTTTCCAGCGCGGCGCCGAAAGCGCGCGCCCGTTCGCTCGGTGCACCGAAGGCTTCGGCTGCGGCGATCAGCGGATGGGCTGATCGTGAGCGTTGCGACAGGTGCTCGTACAGCAGGCCTTCGCGAAGGCCGTAGGACGACAGGATCACGCGCGCAAAGCCGCCGCGCTTCAGCACCCGCTCCAGCACCACGGCGGCATAAGGCAGCGCGTCAGCACGCTTGGCCGCAGCGTCTTCCAGCTTTTCCAGCGAACGCCGGCTCTGTTTGCGGATGAATTCAGCGACGCGCAGGGCGTTTGCCCGGCTCATTTCGTGATGGTGCAAAACGTGGATGGGATGATCCCGCAAGGCGATGTCGATCCGGCCGAGCGCGCGCCAGGCGCCGCCCACCGCGTAAAACGTCTCTCCGCGCGCTGGCAGCACCTGCGAATGGGAAAGGGCTTCGTCAGCGATCGCTGCAATGTGGTCGGAATCGGAACCTTCGCCCATCAGCGCAAAGGGCCCCAGCGGGAATGTTTCGCCGGCGCCAGGGCCTTTGGGATCGACGCGCACCAATTCCAGGCTCGATCCGCCAAGGTCGCCCACGATCCCCATCGCCTCGGGCTCGCCGGCCAGTACGCCGAGGGCCGAGAGCCGCGCCTCTTCCTCGCCGGCGATGACCCGCAGGCGCACGCCGGTTTCGCGCTCGGCGCGGCGCACAAAATCGGCCCCGTCTATGGCTTCCCGCACCGCCGCCGTGGCCACGGCATCGACATGGGCGACGCCCATGGCGCCAATCAGCGTGCGGTATCGGCGCAAAGCCTGCAACGCCGCCGCAACGCCCGCCGGCGCCAGCTTGCCCGTGGTGATCAGTTCACGGCCCAGCCCGGCCATGACCTTTTCATTGAGCACCGGCGTCATGGCGCGGCCATCGATGCGATAGACCACCAGTCGCACCGAGTTCGAGCCGACATCGATGACGGCGGCCTCATCGACGCGCGCTATAGCATCGGCGTTCTGCACCCACGCCGCATTGGCGGGGCTGGTGCGATCAGTGCGCGCGGGCGCCGACATGATCGAATGCTGGCGGCAGATCGCCCTTCTGGGCGCGGCCGCGGCCGGAGAGGCTTGGATTGCGCATGAAATAAAGGTGCGCGGAGAACGGCTCGGCGAGGCCGCTCACGTCCACGCGCGTGTAGGTCCCGTCCGGGTTCATGTACCAGCTCTGCGCCTCATCGTTCAGATTCGCCACCATGATCTGATCGAGCACCTGCTGATGCACGGTTGGATTCTCGACCGGTGTCATCACTTCCACCCGGCGGTCAAGGTTTCGCGGCATCCAGTCGGCCGATGAGATGAACACTTTTGCCGCAGGGTGCGGCAAGGCCTTGCCGTCGCCGAACGACACGATCCGGGAGTGCTCAAGGAACCGGCCCACGATGGATTTGACCTGGATGTTGTCTGACAAGCCCGGCACGCCAGCGCGGAGACAGCACACGCCGCGCACCACCAGTTCGATTCGAACGCCGGCCTGGCTGGCGCGATAGAGCGCATCGATGATTTCCGGATCGACCAGCGAATTCAGCTTGGCCCAGATGCTGCCGGCGCGTCCCGCTGCGACGTGCTCGACCTCGGCATCGATCAGGCTCAGCAGGCGCTTCTTCAGCGTGAGCGGAGAGATGGCGAGCTTTTCCAGTTCCGCCGGTTTGGCGTAACCGGTTACGAAATTGAACAGGCGCCCCGCGTCTCGGCCCAGCGCCGGATCGGCCGTAAATAGCGAGAGGTCGGTATAAATCCTGGCCGTGATCGGATGATAATTGCCCGTTCCGAAATGGGCGTAGGTGCGCAGACCCTCGGGCTCGCGGCGCACCACCAGGCTCACCTTCGCGTGCGTCTTGTAGTCGATGAAGCCGTACACCACAGAGGCGCCCGCCCGCTCCAGATCGCGCGCCCATTGCAGGTTGGCTTCTTCATCGAACCGCGCCTTGATCTCGACCAGGGCGGTGACGTTCTTGCCGGCCTCGGCCGCTTCAATCAACGCCGCGACGATCGGCGAGTTCTTGCTCGTGCGGTATAGCGTCTGCTTGATCGCCACGACGCTCTTGTCCGCCGCGGCCTGACGCAGGAACTGCACCACCGCGTCGAAACTTTCGTACGGGTGATGGATCAGCATGTCCTTGGCGCGGATCGCGGCGAAGCAATCGCCGCCGAAATCGCGGATACGTTCGGGAAAACGCGGCTCGTAAGGCTTGTAGATCAGGTCCGGCCGGTCATCGAAGATCAGCTCCTTCAGCGCCGCGAGGCCCAGCATGCCGTCTGCGATCACCACGTCATGCGGATCGGCCTCGATCTCGCGGATAATGAAGTTGCGGAGGTTTTCCTCCATCGAGCTTTCGATCTTCAGCCGCACGATATCGCCCAGCCGGCGCTGCTTGAGCAGCGTCTGGTATTCCTGCACCAGGTCTTCTGCTTCTTCCTGGATTTCGATATCGCTGTCGCGCACGACGCGGAACGCGCCTTTTTCCTCGACTGAATAATCTGGAAACAATTCGTCGAGGAATTGCATGATCATGTTTTCGAGCGTCAGGAAGCGCCGCTCGCGCATCGCGCCCGCCGCCATGTTCGGCGCGATCTCCATGAACCGTCCGACTTGGCTCGGCACCGGCAACAGCGCGTTGAGCGGGGCGCCGTCTTCGCTGCGCTTAAGCTTCAGCGCGATGGCGAAGCCCAAATTCGGAATGAACGGAAACGGGTGCGCCGGATCGACGGCGAGCGGCGTAAGCAACGGAAACACCCGCTCCATGAACACCGGGCGCAGCCATTCGATATCGGCGCTAGTGAGTTCCGCCGGGTCGAGCACGGCAAGACCGACAGTGCGCAATTCCTCTCGCAGCTTCACCCAGCGCGCCTGCTGCTTGTTCATGAGCGCCGTGGCCTCAGCATGCACGCGCGTCAACTGTTCGGACGGCGTGAGCCCGTCCTGGCTCAAGGTCAGAACGCCGGCCCGTATCTGGTCATGCAGGCCGGCGACCCGGACCATGTAGAACTCATCGAGATTGGTCGCGGAGATCGAAAGAAACCGCAGCCTCTCAAGCAAGGGGTGAACCCGGTTTTCCGATTCTTCCAGCACGCGGGTATTGAACGCCAGCCAAGATAGCTCGCGGTTGATAAACCGTTCGGGCGAGTCCATCGCCACGGAAGAGCCTGCACGGCCGTTGCTCTTTGCCCGCTTGCGCGCCGCACTTTTGGTCATGGACCGGCCGGCTCTCGCCGCTCAAGCCGGCGTAGCGCTTCGGCCGCTATGTCATACGGCACCGGCTGGCTGCCTTCGGTCATCAGATTGTCGATCTCCTCCACGAGCGCATGGGCCGCCGCAAACGACCGCTCCATATGCTGGACGGCATATCTGGCGACATTTTCCTTCATTTCGATGAAGCGCGCCCGACATAGTCGACGAATTAACTCTGTTATCAGCTTTTCGTCCGGTTCGCCGAGCCCGACGGTGAGCAGCGCTGCAAACCGCGAGCGCAGATCCGGCGTCTCGGCCGGCCATTCGGCAGGGCTCGCGCGTCCAACCAGCAGCACCGCGCCGCCCTCGGAGCGGGCCTGATCCAGCACCAGCATCAGGGTAGTGTCGTCCTGGACCCGATCGGCGTTATCGAGCACGAGGCGCCCATCGCGGGCGGCAAAGGCCTCGCGTGCGCCCGATGCCGTAATCCGGCCGGTCAGCACCAGCGCGCCGGCCTCGCCGGCCCAGAGCTTGGCCAGATGCGACTTGCCCGACCCTTCCGGCCCAACGAGCGCCAGCGCCCCGCCCGGCCAACTGCGCCATTGTTCGAGCAGGCCGATGGCCTGGCGATTGGCGTCGGCCACAATGAACGCGCCGGCGCCCTCGCCCTTTTCTGTAAAATCGAAGAGGCGGGGCTGCTCGTCCATGCCGGCCTAGGACTTACCCAGCCGCAAGCTCGCCCCGTTTGGGCCGCCCACATACGCCACGCCATAACGGCCGAGTTCGGCGGCGATTTGCGCGCTCGATCCGGTATAAGAAAACGACAACGTCGCCCCGTCCTTGGCGACCGCTTCGATGACGATGTCGGACACCAGCGTTTGCGAAGCCTGCGCCAATGCGTTCTTGATCTGCAGCCATTCGGCCTGGGTTGCGAACGTCACGGTCGCGGCGACACGGGTGCGTTGCCCAGCGCCGGCGGCAAGGCGCTGTTTCCATTCGGCTTGAATCCGATCGTTCGCGGCGTTCGCGAGCGCCTTGAACAACGCCGCATCGGCATCCGGACTAGCCGCCGCCAGGGGCGTCGTGAACTGCCCCTGGTCGCGCCGCCCCGCCGCCGAAACTTCGGTCAACGAAACGGCAAGCATGCCGTTGCTTGCGGTTGCGGTGGCGTACAGAGCGCTCGCCGCGCCGGCGGCGCCAGCCACAGGCTGCGCCTGCGCCCAGTCGGGGGCGCCGAACAACGTCGCCGGAGCGATCGAAAGGGGGGCCAGCTCCTCGCCAAATCCACCCTGCTCCCACGCCAGCCGCCAGGCGGCGGCCTGCTCAGGGGCGCCGCCGACGAAAATCGGCACGATCAAAGTGGGCGCCGTGCGGGTTTCATAGACCCGGAGCCCTTTGTCGGTGAGCAGCTTGCGCACCGCCGCCGGATTGAAATTGACCGCCATCCTGGCGAGGTAGCGGACGCCGCTGCGCCCCTCCTGCAGAATATCAACCCCATCGACCAATTGATCGAGCGGCGCCTGGGCGGCCGGCGGCGCGCCGACGCGCGCCAAATCCTCCGGCAGGGTAAGGCGCCTGACCAGCCGGTCAAACGCCAGCCCCTGAGCCTGGCCAAAGCCGAGATCGCGGGCCTTGCTGGCGTCGATCGCCGTGACA
The DNA here is from genome assembly GCA_035549875.1 of Caulobacterales bacterium. GTDB lineage: Bacteria > Pseudomonadota > Alphaproteobacteria > Caulobacterales > Aquidulcibacteraceae > JAKFWI01. The sequence continues at coordinate 21,746 of DASZPV010000044.1, read as the reverse complement.
TCGACGGCCACGTCGTAAACCGAGAACACGTCCCCCCGGCCAGCGGCGTGGGCGGGCGCTGTGAGTAAGGCGGCGGCGAACAGGGCGGCGAGGAGACGCATGCGCTGATTTTCCTTGCTGGATTCGGCTACGATCCACCCGATTGGGGCGGCAAGTGGTCCAACCCACGGAATCGCATCACTAGCAACCGCAGCCCGCGCCTGAAAGGCGGCCCATGCCGAATAAACAGCCCCTCACCTACGCCGCAGCCGGCGTCGATATCGACGAAGGCGCCCGGCTGGTCGAACTGATTGCGCCTGCCGCGAAGGCCACCGCCCGGCCCGGGACGGAGGCCTCGCTGGGGGGCTTTGCCGCCGCATTCGACCTCAAGGCCGCCGGATTCAAGGACCCGCTGGTCCTGACGACGACCGACGGCGTCGGCACCAAACTCAAGGTCGCCATCGAGGCGGGCAAGCACGATACCGTCGGGATCGACCTGGTCGCCATGTGCGTGAACGACCTCGTCGCGCAGGGCGCCGAGCCGCTCGTGTTCCTCGACTATTACGCCACCGGCGCTCTCAACGCCGACGAAGCGGCGACCATCATCCGCGGCATAGCGGAAGGGTGCCGCCAAGCCGGGTGCGCGCTCGCCGGCGGCGAAACCGCGGAAATGCCCGGCATGTACACGAAGGGCGATTACGACCTCGCGGGCTTCTCCATGGGCGCGGCGGAGCGCGGCACGCTGCTGCCGAAGCTCGATCAGATCAAAGCTGGCGACGTTCTGATCGGCATGGCCTCCAGTGGCCCGCACTCGAACGGCTATTCACTCGTGCGCAAGGTCGTCGAGCGTTCTGGCTTAAAGTGGACCGACGCCGCACCGTTCGCGCCGGGCAAGACTCTCGCCGACGCGCTGCTCGAACCGACGCGCATCTACGTGAAAGCGCTGCTGCCGTTGATCCGCGCCGGAAAACTCAAAGGCCTCGCCCACATCACCGGCGGCGGCCTTGTCGAAAACACGCCCCGTGCGCTGCCAAAGCATGTGCGCGCGGCGTTCGACTGGAACGCGTGGAAACGCCCGGCCGTATTTCAATGGCTACAGGAAACCGGCGCGATCCCGGAAGAAGACATCCGCCGCACGTTCAATCTCGGCATCGGCATGGTGGCGATCGCGGCGCGCGGCGAAAGCGATGCGATCATCGCGTCGCTGAAGGCCGCTGGCGAAGAAGCGATGATTGTCGGCGAGGTGGCTTAGATGTGCCCCGCGGCGGCGGCGCCGACCAGTTTAAGCTGTCGCTGCAGCAGGCTCACCGGCTTGCGAATCTGGCCCAGTTCGCGCTGGGACTGCTCGCGCATGTACATTGGCGTGAGCGCCACATAGCCAACGCCGGGAAACAATTCCTTGCCCAGCGCCGAAGCGAACCGCTCTAGATTTTTCTGCGCGCCCGCCGCGCGATCGAGCGCCGCGTGCGCCGCCATCGCAAGCCCGGCGTCGTCAATCTCGACCGGATCGGAGCCCTGCACAATGTTCGCACGCAGCGCGCGCGGGAAAAAGGTTCTTTGCTGGGCTGTCCAGGCCGGCAATGCGCGAAGAAGATTCACATAGCCCCATGCGCGCGCGGCGGCCTGCAACGCCGAGGCGCGCTGGGTCGAAGCCGCCGCCTCCGGTTGGCATAGAAAGGCCGCCAAACCCATCAGGCCGCCTTCGGTGGCGTCGATGTAATTATCCACGTCCGCCCAGGTCTCGAACGGGGCATGGCTGAGATCGCTGACCCGCGCGGTCAACAACTCATCGAATACTTTCAGCGGCAGATCGGCCTGATTGCGCAATTCGGCCAGCGCACGCGTCACCGGATGATCCGGAACCGGACCGCCCTGAAAGATCGAGCCCACCGAGTCGCGCCACCATTGGAGGCGAATTTCGCCAAGCCGCGGCTCGCGCACCTTATCGGCCACGGACGCGACTTCGATATTGAAGGCGTAAAGAGCGGTCAGTTGGCGGCGCAGCGGCTTGGGCGCAAAGCGGCTCGCCAGCCACCGATCCTCGTCGGCGTTGCGGACCATCTCATCGAGAATCGGATCGGCCAGCGGGGCGTATGTCTTGGCTTTGCGCGACCGCGGCGGCGTGGGCGGTTCGCCCTCGCGCTTTGCTTCATCGGTCATGTCGGCGAAAACCTCTTCGGCCTGACGCGGCTCAGGCTCCACCGCCGGCACGGCGGTAGAGCCTTCAACAGCGTACAGGCGCGATTTGGTTTCGCCCTTCATGTCAGGCGAATGCCTGCGCGCCCGTCATGGCGACCAGCATCGGCACGGATAGGAAAGTGTTGGTGCGAGAAAACAGCATTGCGGTGCGCGCGGCCTTCGCCTTCACCGCAGGGTCAAGACTGGCGTTTTCCGCGCCAATACCAAGAGCCTTCTGCTGGTTAGGCCATATGATCGCCCAAACGTTGAAGAACATGATAATGGCCAGCCACATGCCAATCCCAATGAAGGTATGACGCTTCACTGAGAACTCTTCATCGGCGCCGAATACAAGCGCATGCACCAGATAGCCGTTGGTGTAAGCGACGATTAACCCTGTTACGAGTGTCGCTACGGCGCCCCACCGGAACCAGAACAGCGCCGCCGGCGCGATCACTTTTGCAATCGCTGGCCCACGGTGTTCCTCGGGAATCTTCGGGACGTTCGGAATCTGGGTGAAGTTGAAATAGTAAAGATGGCCGATCCACATGATCCCAGACAGGACGTGTAGCCAGCGAAAGATCGCGTCCCAGAAGAACGGGTTCTCTGTGGAATAGCCGCCGTAGCCCAACCACATGTAAAGCAGAAAAACCGCGCCGACGCCCAACGCGCCCCACGCCACATAACGGATATTGGCCAGGAAATTTCCCATTTCGCCCCTCCTGTTGATGGAGGGCGTATACGACGTTTCGGCTGGCCGGTCAGCCCGCGTTTTGAGGTTCTGTGGCCGGTTTTGCGCCCGGAACGCCCCCTGGGGGCTGGAACAGGGGCAGCGCCGGGGCCGCGATGTAGATCGACGAATAGGTCGCCACCACGATGCCGAAAATCATGCAAATGGCGAATGCGTTCAGGGTTTCTCCCCCGTAGAAATAGAGCGCGATCGAGGCCAGCAGCGCCGTCGCGGCTGTAACGGTCGTACGCGAGAGCGTTTCGTTGATTGAAAGATCAATGACGTCGGTCGGCGGCATTCTCTTATATTTGCGGAAATTCTCCCGCATCCGGTCGAACACCACCACCGTGTCGTTCATCGAATAGCCGATCACCGTCAGCAGGCCGGCGATGACCGGAAGGGTGAATTCGAGCCGGAATACCGAAAACACGCCAAGCGTGAGTATGGTGTCGTGGAGCAGCGACAGGACCGCGCCATAGCCAAACTGCAGACCGAACCGGAACCAGATGTAGGCCATGACCAGCAGCATCGCGAGGCCGAGCGCGGTCAGGCCTGAACTGAACAACTCGCCCGACACTTTCGGCCCGACCACTTCGGTCCGCACGATCGTCATCCCCGGCAGGACCGCCTTGAGCGCGCCGTCGACACGCACCAGCGCCTGCTCGGCCGATTCGGTGATGGCGTTGAAGCGTACCAGCGCATCGTGGGGATCGGCGAACGGCTGAATCTGCACGTCGCCTATGTGCAGATCAGTCAGCGCGGCGCGCAGGCGCGCCAGATCGATCGGATCGGGCGCCCGGACTTCGACCAGCGTGCCGCCGCGAAAATCGATGCCGAGATTGAAGCCGTGCGAAAGTATCACGCCAAGCCGGTCAGCCGGCGAACCCGAGGCGTGCTGATAGACGGCAATCGGATTTTCCCGAAACCCGCCCGAAAACATCGACGCAAACGAGGCCAGCACCGCGAGCACCGACACGAAGGACGCGAAAAAAGCGAAGCGAACGAATTTGATGTTCGTCTTCTGCGGCATGAGTTTGATGAGCGGCCAGGGCATCGCAAATCCGTCCTAGATCGGTAACTTTTTGGGGCGCACAAGACGGAACCAGACGGCGATAAAAGACTGGGTCACCAGCGTCGCCGTGAACACCGACGTCACAACCCCGATCGACAGCGTCCAGGCAAATCCACGCACCGGGCCGTGGCCGAACTGAAACAGGATCAGCGCCACGCCGATCTGCGTCAGGTGGGAATCGATGATCGTCACCAGCGCGCGGCTAAAGCCGGCGTCGATCGCCATCGCCGGCCCTCGACCGTTAGCCTGTTCCTCACGCATGCGCTCGTAAATCAGCACGTTGGCGTCGACCGCCATGCCGATCGTCAGGATCAGGCCTGCAATGCCGGGCAACGACAGCGTCGCCCCGCCCACGGACATCGCGGCGATAATCATCGCCACGTTGATCACCAGCGCCAGACAGGCCAGCACGCCGAACAGCCCATAGGCCAGCACCATAAACGCCACAACCAGCGCCGTACCCACGATGCCAGCCTTGATGCCGCTGTTGATCGCATCCTGCCCCAGTTCGGCGCCGACCGTTCTTTGCTCCACGATTGTCAAGGGAACTGGCAGCGCGCCGGCGCGCAGCAATGTTGACAGCTCCGTGGCGCTTTCCACGGTGAAATTACCGGTGATCATCCCGTTGCCGCCGCAGATCGGGTTGATGATATTGGGCGCCGTAAGCACCTTGCCGTCGAGCACGACCGCAAAGCGGCGATTCACGTTTTCCGTCGTGACCTGGCAGAAAATCCGCGCCCCGCGCTGGTTGAACTTGAACGTTACGATCGGCTGTGACGTTTGCTGGTCGAAACTCGGCTGGGCGTCGGTCAGCTCATCGCCGGTCAACACCGCCCGCGTACGCACCGCGATGAAGGGCTCGTTGGGATTGTCCTGCGGCAGGATCGTCGTGCCAGGCGGCGCGCGGCCCGCGGCCACATCCGCCGCCGACACGCTCGCGTCGTGCATGTGGAAGGTCATCTTGGCGGTCTTGCCAATGCGGTCCTTCAATTGCTGCGGATCAGAAACGCCCGGCGCCTGCACGTTGATGCGGTCGGCGCCCTGACGTGCGATCGACACCTCGTTCGTACCCATTTCGTCGATGCGGCGGCGCACCACTTCGATCGAGCGCGTGATCGCGTCTGAAGCCAATTTGTCCGCGCCGGTCTTGGTCAGGCGTGCTTCGATATAGCCGTCCGCCGCAATGTTCACGGTGAAGTCTGGATCGGCCGCGCCGCCCGCGATCAGCGCCGCGCCGGACGGCGCGTGCAGCTTGCGCAACACCTCAACCGCGCGATCCTGATCGGCCGGATTCAGCACTTTCAGACGCGCCGCATCGCCGCTGACGCCGCGCCCGGTGTAGCCGATCCGCGGCCGCTGATCCTGCAGCGTCTTGGTCATGTTATCGAGTTCGCTTTCCAGCCGCTCCACCTGGAGCGCCTGAAGATTGGCCTCGAGCAGCATGTACGATCCGCCGCGCAGATCGAGGCCGAGATTGACCGTCGCCCGCGGCGCAAACGCCGGCAGGGCGTGGCGAATATTTTCCGGAATCAGGTTCGGCGCTGCGTAGACCAACGCCCATATGCTGCCGAGCACGACCAGGATGACGCGCCAACGCGCGAACCGCAGCATCTTAGCTGGCCGGCTTGCTTGGTTTGGAATCGTTGGCCGGGGCTGGTTCGGCTTTGTTGCGGACTTCGGCGATGGAGCCGCGCAGCAGGCGGACTTCCACGTTGGGAGCCAGTTCGACCCGCACCTCGTCGTCGGCGACGCCCTTGACCTTGCCGACCAGCCCGCCCGCGCTGACGATCGTATCGCCCTTGCGAACGGCGCCGATCATGTCCTGGTGCGCCTTCATCCGGCGCTGCTGCGGCCGGATCATCATGAAATAGAGCAACGGCAGGATCAGCAGCAGCGGCGCGATCTGGATCAGATATTGATCGAACGTGGGGGCGCCGGCGGCGCCTGCCGCCTGTGCGTACGCGTCGGTAACGAAAAACATGCCCTCTCCCTGGCGCCCTATCCCGCACGAAAGGCGCTTGGCCGGGCGCGGCGGCGCGGACTATAGGGCCGGACCGCGCCTTTGCAATCGCGCCTGGGGCGGCTGGAAAACGTACCGCCCATGTCTTCCGCGCCGGAGCCGAACGACCCCTTTCTGGCGCGGATCGCCGCGGCGTTGGAGCGCATCGCGCCGCCCCCGCCCGGCCCTGCCGATCTAAGCGCCGCTGAGGCTTTTGTGTGGCGCCCCGCCGCCGGCGGCCTCAAACCGCTGGCCCGGCCCGAGCGCGTGCCGCTCGATCTGATCCTCGGCGTCGATCGCCAGCGCGACGCCATCCTGGCCAATACGCGGCGCTTTGCTTCGGGCGCCCCGGCCAACAACGCCCTGCTGTGGGGCGCGCGCGGCACGGGCAAGAGCGCGCTGATCAAAGCGGCCCACGCCGAACTCGCCAAGACCGACCGGACACTGAAACTCGTCGAGATCGTGCGCGAGGATTTGCCAAGCCTGGCCGACCTTCTCGGCGCGCTGCAACAGGCCGACGCAAGAGCGATCCTGTTTATCGACGACCTTAGTTTCGACGGAGAAGATGACGGCCTGCGCGCGCTCAAGCCCGTGCTCGACGGCGGTATCGCCGGGCGCCCCGCCAATGTGATCGTTTACGCCACGTCGAACCGGCGCCATCTGGTCGCGCGAGACCCGCGGGAAAACAATCCCGGCGATTTACTCTGGTCCGATACGGCCGAGGAACGCCTTTCCCTGGCTGACCGCTTCGGCCTCTGGCTAGGGTTCCACGCGGTCGATCAGGACCTCTACCTTGCCATCGTGCATGCCTACGCCAAACGGTTCAGCCTCAAGGCCGATGACATCGATGCGCGCGCGCTGGCCTGGAGCCTGCAGCGCGGCGCGCGTTCGGGGCGCACGGCGTGGCAATTCATCCTCGACCTCGCCGCCGCGCTCGATAAGCCGATCCGCTTTTAGTCGATCAGCCCGCTTTCGATCGGAGCGAACCGCGACGGTCCGAAGACGCGCGCCGTAAAACTTCCATCTGCGCCGCGCCGCATCTGCACGATGCGCTGGCCGCGCTCATCCTCCATCGGCGCAACCATGAGCCCGCCAGGCTTTACCTGCGCGAACAATGCCGGCGTTTCGGCCTTCAGCGCTGCGTTCACGATAATGCGGTCGTACGGCGCGCTTTCCGGCCATCCCAGCAGACCGTCGGCGCAATACACATCGACAAGGCCATAAGCCCGCGTGCGCAATCGTTCGCGGGCGGCTCTGGCGAGCCCGGCGCGCCGCTCAAGCCCGATCACCCGGGCACATAGGCGCGACAGCACAGCGCTCTGCCAGCCCGAGCCGACGCCTATCTCAAGCACAACGTCATTCTCACCGGGCGCCAAAGCCATCAGCATGCGGGCGCAATCCGACGGCGGGGGCGCCTCAACGCCGTCTACCAGCGGCAACGGCGCATCTTCCCAAGTCACATTTTCTAGGTGGGGCTGGACGAAATCGGCCCGCGGCGTGCGTTCGATCGCGGAAAGCACCCGGCCATCGGTGATGCCCTTCCGGCGCAGCTCCAGGATGAGCCGCATGCGCGCATCGTTGCTCACACGGCGCTCCCCGCCGGGCCCGGCGGGGCCGGCCTCAGGCCCAGAACTTATACGCCAGTACGGCGAGAGCGAGGAAAACCAGCGGCGACAAAACCTGATTGGCGAATCCGATTAACCGGCGCCGTTCATGGCCGGACATCCCGCCAAACGTCAGAGCGCGGCCAAAGAACTCAACAACCGCTGCAGAATATTGCGACACGTACCGGCCTCCTTTGCTGAAGCAAACGTTAACTTCGCCGGTTAAGACGTGGTTAACGCCGCTTCATCTGTGAGCGACCGATGCAAGATCAGCGCCGTCAACGACGGACCCGGATCAGCCCTTCCTGGCAGGCCGAAGCCACGAGCACGCCATCTTGGCGAAAGATTGAACCGCGGCTGAAGCCGCGCGCGCCAGACGCGCTGGGGCTGTCCTGATCATATAGATGCCAGCCACTCATGTCGGTCGGCCGGTGAAACCACAGGGCGTGATCGAGCGAAGCCATCTGCAAAGGCGAAGCTAACCAACTCACGCCATGCGGCAGCAATGCCGTCGATAACAGCGACATGTCCGAAGCATAAGCCAACACGGCCTGATTGAGCGCGATATCGGCGCCAAAATCGCCATCGGCGCGGAACCATGTCTGCTGCCGCGGCGGCGATGGTTTCGGATTGGCCCAATCGTAAGCCGTAACCGCGCGAAGCTCCACTGTGTTCAGGCGATGGCGAACCGCACACGCCTCAGGCGCGGCTACCACCGGCATGTCCTGCTGATGCTCCAGCCCTTCCTCTACCATTTGAAACGAGGCCGAAAGATTGAATATCTGCTCGCCATTCTGAATAGCGATCACGCGCCGGGTGCTGAAGCTGTGACCATCGCGCGCGCGCTCCACCTCATACAGAACAGGAATGCGCTGATCGCCAGGCCGCATGAAATAGCAATGCAGCGAGTGGCACGCCCGGCCCTCGATCGTCTTGTAAGCCGCCATCAGCGCCTGGGCGATCACTTGGCCGCCAAAAATGCGGCGCGAGTCATAACCCACGTCCACGCTGAATCCGCGGAAGAGATTCACTTCCACCGGCTCCAGCCGCAGAATTTCGATCAACGCCTTCTGGTCGGTCATGATCGCGCTTTATGCCGCTCCGGTCAGCGGGACAAGATTTTCCCTAGCGTCAGCATCGGGAACATCAGCCCGCTCGCCGCGTTTGCTTAACACCTATGAACCATCGGGAGAGCGCCATGCATCGCGAAGAGGAAGTCCGTTACGATTCTCAAACCGGCGAAAAAATCGTCGCTGAGCAGTCTGTGGGCGACCGCCCGGTAATCATCAAGAAGCGCGCCGGAATCGGAACTTGGCTGGGCGGTCTTGTCGTCGGCGCGCTGATCATCGCGGGCGGATTCGCCATCCTCGTGCGCGAGCAGGGATCGTATTCCCCCGCCGGCGCAGTGGTTGACCAGAAAGTCGCGAAGGCGGAGGAGGCTACAGGCAAGGCCGCCGAACAGGCGGGCGACGCCGCCAAGGCCGCTGGCGACAAGGTGGAAACCGCCACCGATCATTAGCCGTCTATTTTCCCGCTGCGCAGGCTCTCCCCACCCGCGCCGCCAGCTATGCGCGCCAATTTCGGTTGGCGCGCATATTGTATTTTCCGAACCCGCAAGGCACAGGCAGGGCGATGGGGGAGGCCTAAATGGTCGCAATCGCCAACGTCATGGATTTCCGCGAAGCGGCGCGGCGCAAGCTGCCGCGTCTGTTGTTCGATTATATCGACGGCGGCTCCTACGACGAGGTCACGCTGAGGCGGAACGTCGCCGACATGTCGGCGATCGGCCTGCGTCAGCGCGTGATGCGCGACGTATCCAGCCTGTCGCTGGAAACCGAACTGTTCGGGCAAAAAATGTCGATGCCCGTCGGCCTGGGGCCGGTGGGATTTTCCGGCATGTACGCTCATCGCGGCGAAGTGCAGGCGGCGCGCGCCGCGCATGCGGCCGGCATCCCGTACTGCCTTTCCACACTCAGCATCTGCGACGTCGAGGAGGTGTCCCGCAAATCCGGTCAGCCGATCTGGTTTCAATTTTACATGATCAAAGACCGCGGCTTCATGCGCGCGCTGTTGGAGAAAGTGCAAGCCTGCGGAACGCCGGTGCTGGTGTTCACCGTCGATCTGCCGGTGACCGGCTCGCGCTACCGTGACATGCGCGGCGGCATTTCAGCGCCGCCCACGCTGCCGGTTTTGCTTTCGCGGTATTGGCAGGGAATCACCCATCCGAGTTGGCTCTGGAATGTTCAGTTCACCGGCGGACCGCACATTTTCGGCAACGTCGCCCCGGCCGTGAAATCCCGCACGATCGGCGCCTTCGCGGCTTGGGTTGCGGCTAATTTCGATGCGTCGCTGACCTGGAAACATATCGGTTGGATACGCGAAAACTGGAAAGGGCCCATCGTCCTTAAAGGCGTGCTCGATCCTGACGATGCAAAACAGGCGGTCGCCGCCGGCGTGGACGGGATTGTCGTATCGAACCACGGCGGCAGGCAATTGGATGGCGCACGCTCATCGATCTCGGCGCTGCCGGGAATCGTCGATGCGGTGCAGGGCGATCTGCCGATCCTGTTCGATGGCGGCGTGCGCTCGGGCCTCGATGTGCTGCGCGCACTGGCGACCGGCGCGCAGGCGTGCCTGCTCGGGCGGGCGTGGGCCTATTCGCTTGCGGCCAACGGCCAGGCCGGTGTGGCGCAGATGTTGTCGATCATCCGCGCCGAGCTTCAGGTGGCGATGGCGCTTACCGGTTGTACTGACGTGCGAAAGGCCGGGCGCGATCTGCTGGGCTAGCGGATCGGATCGCCGCTATTCAGTCCAAACAGCAGATGGTCGCGCCAGGCGCCGTTTATCTTCAGATACGCCCGCGCCATGCCTTCCTGCGTGAAGCCGACGTTGAGCAAAAGCGCGCGAGAGGGGGCGTTGTCAGGTTGGCACGCCGCCTCCACGCGATGCAGACTAAGGTCCTCGAACGCGAACGGCATCAGCGCGCGCACGGCGCGGCGCGTATAGCCATGGCGCTTGAATGGCTCGCCGACCCAATAACCAAGCGTGCAGCTTTGCGCCGAACCGCGATGAATCCGGCTCAGCGTCGCCCCGCCGACCAGGGCTTCGTCTTCGGCGCGGAACACGAAGAACGGATAAGAGCGGTCTTCCTGCACGTCGCCGGCATAGCGGCGAAGCTTTTCCTTGAATGCGCCGCGGGTGAGTTCGTTTTCAGGCCAGGTCGGCTCCCAGGGCGTCAGAAAGGCGCGGCTGGCTCCGCGCACTTCCGCCCACGCGCTGTAATCGCGCAATTCGGGATGGCGCAGGTAAACCCCGGCGCCTTCTATGCGCCGCGCTGATTCATCGTCTCGTCGCAAAAACACCATGCGCCGCCACCTTACACGAATCGCGCCGCAAAGGCTTGCGCCGCTTTTACCCCCTGCGCCGAGCCGATCGCCGACGCCGCGCCGGGTCCTGCAACCGCCTGCCGGGCGAGCGCGCGCACCTCTTCGGCCGTGACCGCCTCCACCCTGGCGCGGATTTCCTCGAACGGGATCAGGCGGTCGCGAAGGAATACCTGCGATACCCGCGCCTCGGCGCGGGCCGAGGGCGCCTCTGCGCCCATCAGCATCTGCGCGCCCACCACGGCCTTGGCCCGGCGCAGTTCGCCCTCGGTCGGTCCAGTCTCGGCCAGATCGAGCAGAATCGCGCCGGCGCGCTCAGCTACTGTTGCGGCATTCGCCGCCGCACAGCCCGCATAAACGCCGAGCCGGCCCACATCCTCGTAGGCGTCGATGAACGAGTCGACCGCGTAAACCAGCCCCCGATTCTCCCGCACGTCCTGGAACAGCCGCGAAGCCATGCCGCCGCCGTATATCTCCGAGAGCAGCCGCGCCGCGTAGCCCTCCGGCGCCCCTGAGGCCGGGGCGGGCCAGGACAGCACCAGATGCGTCTGCTCCAGGCGGCGCTTTTCTACGTTGGCGCCCCTACACGGCGTCCCTGGCGCGGCCGGGATCGCCGCGCGCGCGGCCAGCGCGCCGAACCGCGCCTCGACGCGCTCCAGCAGCGCTTCGCGGTCAAATCCGCCGGCCGCGGCGATCACGATCCGCTCGGGCGCATAATGCGCGTCGCGGAAGGCCTCCAGCGCGGCGATGTCGAGCGCCGAGACGACGCCTTCCTCGCCGAGCACAGGCCGCCCCAACGGTTGGCCGGCGAACAGGACGGCCTGGTGCAATTCAAATACGCGGTCGTCCGGCTGATCGAACGCCTCGCCCCGCTCCTGCGAAACGACGCCTTTTTCCTTCTCCAGATCTTCCGCCAGCCAGCGCGGCGCCAGGATTACGTCGGCGATGAGATCGAACGCGAACGGCGCATGCTCCTTCAACATGCGCGCGTAATAGGTTGTGCGCTCATACGATGTGGTCGCGTTCATGATCGCGCCGACGGATTCGACGGCTTCGGCGAATTGCTGCGCGTCGCGCCCGCTCGCGCCCTTGAACGCCATGTGCTCGAACAGATGCGCGATGCCGTTCTGGTCCGCGTGTTCCCATCGCGCGCCCACTCTGATCCACACGCCAACCGAGGCCGTCAGCAAACCAGGCATGGGATCGAGCGCAACACGCACGCCGTTCTGCAAGCGGATGAGTTCCGGCTGCGCGGTCACTGACATGCGCGGCGAGACAGGAAAGGCGCTACACGCGAAACGCTCCGTGCACGGATGAAGCCCCTCCCCCTTGTGGAGAAGGGTTGGGGTGGGGGGACAGGTCGATCGACGGGGCTCGACCGCACGGCGCCCAGTCGATCCGTGGTTCCTCCCCACCCTAACCCTTCCCCACGAGGGGGGAGGGAAGCGCTTATGCTTGCGACGTTTGCGCAGTCGTCGCCCGGCAAACAGGACATTACGCCCACGCCCTGCTCCGCTCGCTTATGAACGCCTTAACCTTTTGCGGTTCGTTCGCCATCGCGGTCATTTCCTCGCGCCGCAGGAAAAGATCGGCGCACTTGTTGGGAAGGGCAGGCTCGGTGCCGATCACTTTTTCGATCGTCTCGGGAAATTTAGCGGGGTGTGCGGTGGCGAGCGCAACGCACGGCGCGCCAAGCGGCGGATCGACGCGCGCGGCAAGACCCACCGCCGTATGCGGACATGCCAGATAGCCTTCGCCATCGGCCCAGCGCTGAGCGATCGAAGCCATGGTGGCCTCGTCATCAACCGCAACCGCTGCGAAATGGCTGCGCAGAAACTCAAGCGCCGCCGGCGGAATATCGAAACCGCCGGTTTGCGCGAACTGGTCGTAAAGCCGCTTGACCTGCGCCCCGTCACGGCCGAGCGCCTCGAACAAGATGCGTTCGAAATTGCTGGCGACCTGAATATCCATCGCCGGCGAAAGCGTCTCGGCCGATTTCTTGGCGCGCTGGTAGCGCCCCTTGCCGATCGCGCGCGCAAGAATATCGTTCGCGTTCGTCGCCAAAAGTATTTTGCCGACCGGCGCGCCGCAAAGTTTGGCCACGAAGCCGGAAAACGCATTGCCGAAATTACCCGTCGGCACTGTGAAGTTTACCGGGCCAGATGCGTTCAGCGTGTTCGCCGCGACATGGTAATATACCGATTGCGCGACGATCCGCGCCCAGTTGATCGAGTTGACGCCGGAGAGCCGGGCGCGCGCGGCGAACACTTCGTCGGCGAACATCTCCTTCACCAGCGCCTGGCAATCGTCGAAATCGCCGTCGATCTCGATCGCAAACACGTTCGCCGCGCCAGAGCCCGTCATGAACCGGCGCTGCACTTCCGACACGCGCCCCTTCGGCAGCAGGATGAACAGATCGACGCGATCGCAACTCTTTAACGCTTCGGCCGCCGCGCCGCCCGTGTCGCCCGAAGTCGCGCAGAGCACGGTGATGCGGCGATCCTTTTTGGCCAGCGCGAAATCGTAGAGCGGCGCGATGAGTTGCATCGCCACGTCCTTGAACGACAGCGACGGCCCGCGAAACAATTCAAGCACCCATTCGCCCGGACCCACCTGCACCAGCGGCGTGACCGCCGGCGGCCAGACGGAAGTTTGCGCGCCGCCGTGGAAGTAAGCTGCGTTGGCCAGGCTGGCTGCTTCGTCCCATTCCAGATCGTCGCCGGCGAACGCCTTCAACACGTTGAGCGCGACATAGGAATACGGGCTGATCGCGGCTTCGGCCCGGAAACCCTCGCGGCCCAGATTGGCCGGCCAGGATTCAGGCACGTACAGCCCGCCATCGGGGGCCAGGCCCGCCAGCACGGCGTCGAGGAAAGAGACGGGCGGCGCCTGGCCGCGCGTGGACACGTAGCGCATGGGTTCCGTTCAGGGCCGCAGCCGCAACCGGCCGGCTTTCAGGTGATAGACCACATAGACGCCCGCAAGCCCCGCCGCGAGCCCCCACCACGTTATGGCGTATCCAAGGTGGCGTTCGGCCGGCAGGGGATCGCCGGCGTTGGCGGCGGCATAGGGGTTTGGCGTGGCTGCGCCATCGGGCCCGATATAGGGGACGGCGACGTAGTAGGATGGGCCGGCCTTGCCGCCCACCGCCTCGACCATCGCGGCCAGATCGATGGCGTACCAGACGTGATTGGCCTTGTCGGGCTTGGGGGCGACGAAGCTCGGCGGGCGGGTCTTAACCGGTACGCCGCGAATGGCGGCCGTCCCGTCGAACGGCTCCTTGATCGTGCGCCAGTCCGGCGGCTTAAGGCCCGGAACCGCGCCGACATCGATGAATGTGTAGGCCCCCTCCGAACGCACCGGCGCGAATATCCGCCAGACCGGCCGGCCATCGCTCAGCCCGTAGACGAGTTGGATCTGTCCTTTCACCGGCTCAAAGCTGACCAGCGTCACGCGTTGAATGCCGGCGTCCTTGGCTGTCTTCTTTTCCTGATAACGCGCCCATTGCCAGTTGCCGAGCGAGATCAGGAGCGCCATCGCCAGAAGGGCGGCGAGCGTGAGACCCGGCAGCGGACGAAATTTCATCTCACTCGTCCGTCAGATGGCCTTCGGCGGCCTTGTGCTTGAATTGCAGCGTGAACAGCAGCGCCTTGACCGGTCTAAGCAGCAGCAGCGAAAGCGCGATCGCCGCAGCCGCCGAAACCGCGAGCGTCGCCATCGCGTCCCACACAAATTTGAACTGCAAGATGAACGCCAGCGGCACCACGACCGCGCCGACGATGAACATCACGAAGACCGCCGCGCCGTCGCCCACATCGGCCTTGCCAAACCCGACGCCGCACACCGAACAGGCCGGCGCGAAAGTAAGAAAGCCCCGAAACAGCTTGCCTTTGCCGCAGTTCGGACAGCGCGCCAGTATCGCCGAAAGGTAAGGCGAAGGCGCGCGCCCTGTCATCCTTCGAGCGCTAGCTTGGGCGTCACGTATACGAAGGTGAACAGGAACAGCCACACCACGTCGACGAAGTGCCAATACCACGCCGCCGCTTCGAGCCCGAAATGCTTCTCCGGCGTGAATTGCCCGGCAAGCAACCGCAACAGGCACACGAGCAGGAAGATCGTGCCGATGATCACGTGTACGCCGTGGAAGCCCGTCGCCATGAAGAACGACGCGCCATAGAGCGTGGCGTTCGACACATCACCCTGATTGCCGAAGGCAAAGCCGGCGTGCGGGTATTCCAGGCCGAACTGAATGAAGGTGAACAGCATGCCGAGCAGGACGGTGAGGATCAGGCCGTTGCGCGCGCCGGTGCGGTCGCCGGTTTGCAGCGCATGGTGCGCCCACGTCACCGTCGTGCCGGACGTCAGCAGGATCAGCGTGTTCAGCAGCGGCAGGTGAAAAGGATCGAACGTATCGACGTGCGGCGGCGGCCAGTTCGCCCAGGCCTTCATCGCCTCAGCGTCGCCGCCGATCACCCAACCGGAGCGGAGATTGTGGAAAATGGCGAGTTCGAAAAATACCCAGAACCACGCCACGAAGAACATCACTTCGGACGCGATGAACAGGATCATGCCGTAGCGCATGCCGATATCGACCACCGGCGTGTGATCGCCCTGGCTGCTTTCCTTGATCATGTCGCCCCACCAGCCGAACATGGTGAGCGCCACGCCGAGCGCGCCAAGGCCCAAAAGCCACATCTTGCCTTTGAGCAGAACGGCGTTGCCGAACTGGGCGGCAAATCCGGCCGCGTCGGACGGCTGGGCCAGGCCCTTCATCGCGACAACGGCGCCGATGGTCAGGATCAGCACCGCCACGGAGCCAACCGCAGGCCAGGGGCTGGGGTTCACCAGGTGATAGTCGTGATGCACGTCGTGAGAATGGGCCATAACGCCTGCTCTGATGAATCGCTTGCCGTTTCGTTTAGACCGCGCCGGACCCTAGGCCAAGGCATGGCTCAGGGCGTTGCGACAACGCGCCCTATCTCCGGGGAAGCCTGGGCGGTCGCGGTTTTGACCTCGCGGGCCCCGGCGTCGAAATAGGTGTAGCTGAGGGTTATCTCGCCGACGTCCCTTGTGTCGCGGCTGTCGGCCATCGCCGGATCGACGAAAAACACCACCGGCAGCTCGATCGTCTCCCTCGGGGCGAAGGTGCGCTGCTGGAAGCAGAAGCATTCCAGCTTCTTGAAATAGAGCCCGGTCTGCTCCGGCACGACGTTGTAGGTCGCCACCGCCTTCACCGGTTTGTCGGTCGGGTTGGTGATGCGGAAGAAGATGAGGGCGGTTTCGCCGAGGCGCACGGTCTTTGTGCGGGCGGCGGGGGCGAATTCCAGCGGCGAGCCGGGCGCGACATTGGTGTCGAACCGGATTTGCACCGTTCGCGCCAGCACGGTTTTCGGCGCGGCCTTGGCCTGCTGCGTCGTGCCGCCATAGCCGGTGGCCTTGCAGAACATCGAATAGAGCGGCACGGCCGCGAACGTTGCGCCGACCATCGCTACAAACACGCCGCCGGCGATCAGCGCGACGCGGCGGTTGGCGCGCGCGGTTTTCGCGGCGCTCATCCGCCTGCCTTCATCTTGGCGAGGGTGATCAGAAACACCAGGATCACAAACCCCACCAGCGAAAGGGCGACGACGAGATTGCGCCGGTTGCGCGTTTTTTCAAAATCCGGACCGAGGCCAGGGGCGGGCTCGGCCATCTCAGAACGGCCGATAGAGGCCAAGCCCATGTTCGGCGATCAGCGCGGCGAAGAGGGCGGCCAGATAAAGGATGGAGAAGGCGAACAGGTCGCGGGCGGTGCGGTCCCCCCGCCCCACGCTGTAAAGCGCCCCCGAGCCCCCCTCTTCACCAGCACGCGAACGCCACACGCGAAAGGCCAGCGCTATGAACGCAATCGCGCCCGCCGCTGCGATCACCACATAGAGTATGCCCCCTAGCCCGAAAAATGCCGGCGCCAGCGCCGCCGGCGCAAGCGCGACGCTGTAGGCCAGAATGCGCCGGCGCGTTTCGCGCAGCCCATGCGTCACCGGCAGCATCGGCACGCCCGCGGCGGCGTAATCGGCGCGCTGATAGAGCGCCAGCGCCCAGAAATGCGGCGGCGTCCAGAGGAAGATGATAAGCACCAGCAGCAGCGGCTGGATGCTTAGCGAGCCGGTGACCGCCGCCCAGGCAATGGCCGGCGGCAACGCGCCGGCAAGTCCGCCGATGACGATATTCTCGGGCGTGCTGCGCTTCAGCACCATCGTGTAGAACACAGCGTAGAACCAGATCGTGAAGGCCAGCAGCGCGGCCGCCACCAATCCGGCCGCCAGCACCATCAGCAGCACCGACAGGATCGACATCGTCAGGCCGAGCGCGAGCGCCTCTTCGCGCGGAATGCGCCCCGCCGCCACTGGCCGGCTTGCGGTGCGCTTCATCTTCGCGTCGATGTCTGAATCGTACCACATGTTCAGCGCGCCCGACCCGCCCGCGCCCGCCGCGATCGCCAGCAGGATCGCAAAGCCGATCACGCCATCCACCCGCGACGGCGCGCACAGCATGCCCGCAAGCCCGGTGAAGATCACAAGACTCATCACCCGCGGCTTCATCAGCGCGAAATAATCGCCCGCCGTGGCCGCGCGCGTGCTGGGACTGGCGACCGCAAGGTCGGTCACTTGCTTCTCCACTTGTTCCTTCTCCCGCGTGCGGGAGAAGGAACACCCTCAATGCGCTTCCGACGTAATGTGCGGCAGGTCGTTGAACTGGTGGAACGGCGGCGGCGAACTGAGCGTCCATTCCAGCGTCGTCGCGCCTTCGCCCCATGGATTGGCGCCGGCCTTGCGCTTCACGATGAACATTTCCGCCAGCATCACGAAGAACACCACCACGCCCGTCGCCGCGATCATGTAGCCAATCGAAGAGACGTGGTTCCAGTACGCAAACTCGACCGGGTAGTCGACGTAGCGCCGCGGCATGCCCTGCAAACCGAGGAAATGTTGCGGGAAGAAAATCAGATTCACGCCGATGAACGTGATCCAGAAATGCAGGCCGCCGAGGAAGCCGTTGTAGCGATAGCCGCTCATCTTCGGGATCCAGTAGTAGAAGCCCGCGAAAATCGTGAACACCGCGCCCATGCTCAGCACGTAATGGAAGTGCGCCACGACGTAATAGGTGTCGTGCAGCACCGTATCGATGCCGGAATTGGCCAGCACGACGCCGGTGACGCCGCCGACCGTAAACAGGAAGATGAACCCGATCGCCCAGAGCATCGGCACTTTGAACTCGATCGAGCCGCCCCACATCGTGGCGATCCACGAGAATATCTTGATGCCTGTCGGAACCGCGATGATCATCGTCGCGGCGACGAAATAGGCCTCAAGATCGAAGCCCATGCCCACCGTGTACATGTGGTGCGCCCAGACGATGAAGCCGATCGCGCCGATCGAGACCATGGCGTAGGCCATGCCGAGATAGCCGAACACCGGCTTCTTCGAGAATGTGGACACGATCTGGGAGATCATGCCGAAGCCCGGCAAAATCAGGATGTACACTTCCGGGTGGCCGAAGAACCAGAACAGGTGCTGGTACATCACCGGATCGCCGCCGCCGGCCGCTTCAAAAAATTGCGTGCCGAAATTGCGGTCGGTCAGCAGCATGGTCAGCGCGCCGGCGAGCACCGGCAACGCCAGCAGCAGCAGGAACACCGTCACCAGGATGGACCAGACGAACAGCGGCATGCGGTGCAGCGTCATGCCCGGCGCGCGCATGTTGAAGATCGTGGTGATGAAATTGATCGCGCCCAGGATCGAGGAGGCGCCGGCGACGTGCAGCGACAGGATCAGCAGATCCATCGCCGGCCCGTTATGGCCTATGGTCGATAGCGGCGGATAAAGCGTCCAGCCGCCGCCAAAGCCTGGATTGGCGCCGTCGCCCGGCACGAACATCGACAGCGTGGCGAGCGTGAAGCTCACCGGCAGCAGCCAGAACGAAATGTTGTTCATGCGCGGGAAGGCCATGTCGGGCGCGCCGATCATCAGCGGCACGAACCAATTGCCGAACCCGCCGATCATCGCCGGCATGACCATGAAGAAGATCATGATCAGGCCGTGCATGGTGACGACGACGTTGTAATTGTGCGCGTTGCCCCAAGGGCCTTTTAGGCTGGGGTCAGGGACGCCGTTGGCGTCCAGCGCGCCGAAATATTGCAGGCCGGGATGCATCAGCTCGATGCGGATCATGCCGGAGAGGATGCCGCCGATGACGCCCGCGATGATCGCGAACACCAGGTACATCGTGCCGATGTCCTTGTGATTGGTCGAGAACAGCCAGCGCGTAGGGCTCCAGATGCTGGGCCGGTCCGTGAGGCCGTATCCATGATCAGCGTGCGCGTCGCGGGCGGGGTCGGCGGCCATGTCTTTCCTCGATCAGCTCGGTTGTGCCGGCGCGGCGGGGGCTGCGGCGATCTTGCCGCCCTTGCTCGCGATCCAGGCGTCGAATTCCTGTTTGCTTACGGCGTGCAGCTCGATCGGCATGAACGCGTGGCGGATGCCGCACAATTCAGAGCACTGCCCGTAATACACGCCCGGCGCCTCGGCCAGGAACCAGCCCTGGTTCACGCGCCCGGGAATGGCGTCCTGCTTCACGCCCATCGAGGGCATGGCCCAGGAATGGATCACGTCATTGGAGGTGATCAGCACGCGGACTTTCGTGTTCACCGGCACGTAGATCGGTTCATCGACGCCCAGCAGGTACGGCTTTCCGGCCTTTTCGGCGTCCGGCTTTTTCAGCACGTTGGCGTCGAACGATACGGCGTAATCGGGGTACTCGTAGCTCCAGTACCATTTGTTGCCGGTGGCCTTGATCGTCAGTTCCGCTTTCGGCGGCAATTCTTCCTTGGCCAGCAGCGGGAAAGACTGGATCGCGATCGCCACCAGGATCAGCACCGGCACAACGGTCCAGACGATCTCGACAAGCGTGTTGTGTGCGAACTTGCGCGGGACCGGATTGGCCTTCTTGTTGTAGCGGACCATCACCCACAGTAGCAGCGCCAGCACGAACAGCGTCACCACCGTGATGATGATCAGCACGAAGGCATGGAAATCCTCGATCTGATGCATGACCGGGGAGCCGGGGAGCTGAAGCGTGATCGCCCCGTCCACCGGCTTGCCGGCGGCCGGCGCCGGAAATTGCGCCTCAGCCGCGCCCGCCGCGGCGGCCATCGCCGCCAACGCGCCAAGCGCTGATGCGCCCCATGTTCGAGCCTGTTGCCGCACGCCGCTCTCCTCCTCGCGCCGGTCCCAACCAGACCGACTCGCCCGGACAGGGCTTATACGCAAAGCGCCGTTCTTACCCCCGCATTTTTGTCGCACGCGCAGAGTTGCGCGCGGCGCGGGCAGACGCGACACTGAGAATCCAAGCCGCGCCGCTCTATATACCGTGCGACGGGTTTGAGGAGCGGCTTTATGGCTGACGGCGCATTCGGGGTTTCGGAACTGGATTGGGATGCGGCGCGCCGGCTGCTCGCCGATGCAGCCCTTGGGGCCGACGACGCCGAATTGTTCATCGAGGACGCCAGGTCCGAGAGCTTTTCCTGGGACGATGGGCGCCTGAAAGCCGCCTCCTACGACGCCTCGCAGGGCTTCGGCCTGCGTGTGGTCTCCGGCGAAACGGTGGGCTACGGCCACGCCAGCACGCTGGAAACGCCAGCCCTGGCCCGCGCCGCCGCCTCCGCCGCTTCGGCCAAGCGCGGCAACCCGGCCAATCTCGACGCCGCCCCCGCCCGCACCAACCGCAAGCTTTACCGCAACGTAGACCCCCTCGCCGCGCCCGCCTTCACCGCCAAGACCGACCTGCTCGCCGAGATTGACGCCTACGTCCGCGCCCGCGACCCGCGGGTTGTCCAGGTCAGCGCCTCCCTCGCCGCCTCGCGCCGGGCGGTCTCTATCCTCCGGCCGGACGGCCAGCGGGTGGACGATCACCGCCCGCTGGTAAGGGTCAATGTTGCTGTCACGGTGGAAAAAGACGGCCGCCGCGAGAACGGCTCGGCCGGCGCCGGCGGGCGGGACGAATACGCCCAATGGATCGCGCCAGACCGCTGGAAGGCCCTGGCCGACGAGGCGCTGCGCGTGGCGCTGGTCAACCTCGACGCCATCCCGGCCCCGGCAGGGGAGATGGACGTGGTGCTCGGCCCCGGCTGGCCCGGCGTGCTGCTCCACGAAGCGGCCGGCCATGGCCTCGAAGGCGATTTCAACCGCAAGGGCTCAAGCGCCTTCGCCGGCAGGATCGGGCAGCGCGTGGCGGCGCCCGGCGTGACGGTGGTGGACGACGGCACGTTCGAAAACCGCCGCGGCTCGCTCACCGTCGATGACGAAGGCACGCCGACTTCGCGCACCGTGCTGATCGAGGACGGCATTCTGAAAGGCTATCTGCAGGACCGCATGAACGCGCGCCTGATGGGCGTTGCGCCCACCGGCAACGGCCGGCGCGAAAGCTACGCCCACCGCCCGATGCCGCGCATGACCAACACCTTCATGACCGCCGGCGACAAAGACCCCGGCGAAATTCTCGCGTCACTGAAAAACGGCATCTACGCCGTGAATTTCGGCGGCGGCTCTGTCGACATCACCAGCGGCAAGTTCGTCTTCCAATGCACCGAGGCCTATTTGGTGGAAGACGGCAAGATCAAAGCTCCCGTAAAAAACGCCACGCTAATCGGCGACGGGCCGAGCGCACTCACGCGCGTGAGCATGATCGGCAACGATCTGAAACTGGATGACGGCGTCGGCACCTGCGGCAAGGCCGGACAGAGCGTTCCGGTGGGCGTGGGCCA
>DASZPV010000043.1:0-24114 GCA_035549875.1 Caulobacterales bacterium | reverse complement strand
CAAGTGGGGTAATGTTCTAATGCTGAGAAATCTCGCCGACCGGGGGCCGGTCGGCCTTGCGCGCGCTATGGGCCTGTGGGCCGGCGCCAGCCTTGCTGCTTTATCCTTCGGCGGTTCGGCCCTGGGCCAGCCTGCTGACGCGCGCCTGGTCGAGGTCGCCGATAAATCGGCAAGTCCCGGCGCCATCATCGTCACGGCGCGCCAGCGGCCGGAAGACGCCCAGAAGGTGCCTGGTTCGCTGTCGGTGGTGAGCGGGCAAGCGATCGAGGCCAGTTTCACCAACAATATGGCGCAGACGGCCCAACTCGTGCCGAGCCTGAATTACGGCTCGCCCAATCCGCGCAACACGTCGTTCACCGTGCGCGGCCTCGGCTCCAGCGTCGTGGCCGTGTCGCAGGCCAATGACGGGCTGGAGCCCGGCGTCGGCTATTACGTCGATCAGGTCTATCACGCGCGTCCGGCTACGGCGGCGTTCGACTTTACCGATATTGAGCGGATCGAGGTCCTGCGCGGGCCGCAAGGCACGGTGTTCGGCAAGAACACCACGGCCGGCGCCATCAACATCACCAGCCGCGCGCCCACGTTTACGCCCGAGGGTCAGGCCGAAATATCGTACGGCGATTATCAATACGTTCAGGTCAAAGCGGCA
Organism: Caulobacterales bacterium; assembly: GCA_035549875.1. Lineage (GTDB taxonomy): Bacteria > Pseudomonadota > Alphaproteobacteria > Caulobacterales > Aquidulcibacteraceae > JAKFWI01. The sequence goes on along the minus strand of DASZPV010000043.1, from coordinate 23,465 downwards.
GTTTCAGGCCCGATAGCCGGAGACAAGATCGCCGTGCGGTTGTTCGGCGCGCTCACGCGGCGCGACGGCGTGATTGAGAACGTGCGCACCGGCAAGGATCTCAACGATGTCCATAACGACGCCTTGCGCGGGCAAATCCTGTTTAAGCCGAATGAGTCTTTCCAACTCAAGCTCAGCGCCGACTACGTAAAGTTCAAGAACACCTGCTGCACGCAGGTCTATGTCCGCGTCGGCACGACGTTGAAGCCCGCGGCGCGGCAATATCCGGCGCTGGCGGCCGGCCAGAACTACACGCCGCCGAGCCTTAATCCGTATGACCGCAAGACCGATATCGATGCAAGTCTTGGCGTCGATACCGATGAGGGCGGCGTTTCGGCCATAGCCGACTGGAATCTCGGCCCGGCAACGCTCACTTCGGTGAGCGCTTGGCGCTGGTGGAACTGGGATGCGGCCAACGACCGCGACTATACCGGCCTGCAGATTCAGACCGTGCAGCACATCCCGTCGCGTCAGGATCAGTACAGCCAGGAAATTCGTCTCGCTTCCAACGGCGAGAACGCGATCGATTATGTGGTCGGCGCCTATTGGTTCAACCAGGCGATCAAGGGCCGCCCGATCACGGCCTATGGTTCGCTGGCGGCGTACTGGTTGCTGGGCCCGGCGCCGACATTCCCGAGCAATCTGCTCGACGGCTATTACACGGACGGCGAAACCAAATTCCTGTCCAACAGCTACGCCGCCTTTGGCGAAGCGACGTGGCATGCGACATCCAGGCTCAGCCTGACCGGCGGCCTGCGCTACACGGATGAGCAGAAGGACGGCCGCTACGACACGATCGTCGCCGGGGGCCTGGCCACCACCAACACCACGCTGATCAACAACAAGCTGTCGATCCTGCGGCCGCAATCCTATCGCGCCGCCGTTGACGATGGCAGCTTGTCCGGGCGCGCAAACATCTCCTATGCGCTTACCGGAAATGTGATGGCCTACGCCGGTTATGCGCGGGGCCAGAAATCAGGCGGCATCAATATGTCGGGCCTGCCGCTCGACGCGGCCAACACTCCGGCGCTGGCGACGGCCGTCATCCGGCCCGAGAAAAACACCACCTACGAGATCGGCGTGAAGACCGGGTTCTTCGATCGGCGGCTGATGCTTAATCTGGACGCCTACGACGCGATCGTGCGCGATTTCCAGACCAACGTCGTCGATACGGGTCCCGGCGCGCTGCGCGGCTATCTCGCGAACATCCCAAAGGTCGAGGTGAAGGGCTTCGAGCTTGACGCAAATCTGGCGCTCAATCGGAACTTCTCGGCGCATCTTTACAGCGCCTATGCCGACGGCCAATACGTTTCCTACAAGAACGGTCCGTGCCCGCTCGAACTGATCGGCAATTCCACAACCGTGTGCGATCTTAGCGGAAAGCCGCTGTCGGCGCTGCCGCGCTGGGTGGTTACGCTGGGCGGGGAATATGCTCACGACCTTGCGGGCGGAGAGGGCTATATCCACGCCGAAGCAACCAGGCGGACCAAGGTCTATGGCGACCCTGCCGATTCCATCTACACCGTCATAGCCGGCTACACTCTGGTCAATGCCAGCGTCGGCTATCGCCGGAGCAATTGGGAGGTCGCCCTGTTTGCGCGCAACCTGTTCGACGAGGATTACATCCAGAATCTGACCATCCAGGCCGGCAATTCAGGTCTGGTCGTGGGTACGCCCAGCGATCCCCGGCTGGTGGGGGTCACCTTGAGGGCGCGGTATTAGCGCCGCGCGGGGCGCCCTTGAGGGCTCCGGTCCTTTCTGTTACGCCCCCCGGCCTCGCGATCGTGGCGGAATTGGTAGACGCACTGCCTTGAGGTGGCAGCGGGTAACACCGTGGAGGTTCGAGTCCTCTCGATCGCACCAGCAACAATCTGGCGGCAACATCGCCCTCGCGGGGCGTGCGGCGTCTTGAGCGGCGGTGTCGGTTCGGGCGAGGCTCCCACGTCCTAGGGGGCAGCAGAGAGGAGCCGCGCCATGACGAAGATCACCGTTGAACAAAAAGTCGATGCGCCCATCGCCAAGGTGTGGGCCGCCTATGTCTCGCCCGAGGCGATCAAGAAGTGGAACGCCGCTTCCGATGATTGGCACACCACCCGGGCGGAAGTGGATCTGCGCGTCGGCGGCGCGTTCGTATCGCGCATGGAGGCCAAGGACGGCAGCTTCGGGTTCGACTTCGCCGGCACGTACATCAAAATCGTACCGCAAGAGCTGATCGAATATTCGTTCGGCGATCGCGGGGCGACAGTGGCTTTCGAACCCCGCGCTGATGGCGTGAATGTGCAAGTCACGTTCGACGCCGAAACGCAAAACCCGATCGAGATGCAGCGGGCAGGCTGGCAATCGATCCTGGCCAATTTCGCAAAGTATGTTGAGGCGACGCCGTAGCGTCGCCGTCGTCCCGACGCGAGGCAGGCGGTCAGTCCTGCGGCTCTCCGCCTCTGCTGTCGCGGAAAATTACTCTCCGGGGGTTGACGAAAAGGCCGAGCGGGTTTCTTGGGCGCATTAGCGAACCCATTCCGAAACCCCTTCTGCGCGGAGCGCGCCATGGCCCCCCCTCAAGACCAGCCAGAGGCGATGGCGGCCAGCGGGGACATAGCGCCGGTCGTCGATACCCACTTCATGACGATGGTGATCGCGGCGGCCGCCGATCGCGACTGGCCGATGCTGCGCTCCCTGTTGCGCGACCTGCACCCGACCGATTTGGCCGACGTGCTGAAGAACCTGCCGGCCCATACGCTGGAACTGGTGATCCACCTGGTCGGCCGGTCGCTGCCGGGACCGGTGCTGCTGGAACTGCCGGAGGACAAGCGCGCCGAAGTGCTGGCGCTGCTGCCGGCGGATTATATCGGCCGCGCTCTCGGCGAAATGGACACCGACGACGCGGCGGCGGTGGCGGCCGATATCGAGGCGCCGCGCCTGCCCGAAGTGCTGGCCGCGACGCCGGACGAAGCGCGCCACGCGATCGAGACCGGCCTTTCGTTCGAGGAGGAGACGGCCGGGCGCCTGATGCAGCGCGAGTTCGTCGCCGCGCCGGAATTCTGGACCGTTGGCGAAACCATCGATCACCTGCGCGCCTCGGGCGACGAACTGCCCGAAACGTTTTTCGAGATTTACGTCGTCGATCCCGCGTTCAAGCCGATCGGCGCCGCCAAGCTGTCCACCATCATGCGCGCGGCGCGCGATACGCCGCTGCGCGCGGTGATGACGCCGCCGCAATTACTCGTGCGCCAGCAGATGGATCAGGAGGAGGTGGCCTTCGCGTTCCAGCGCTATCACCTGGCCTCGGCCCCGGTGGTGGACGAAGCCGGCCGGCTCACGGGCATGGTGACCGTCGACGACATCGTCCACGTCATCAAGGAAGAGGGCGAAGAAGATCTGCTGAAACTGGCCGGCGTCAGCGATACCGGCCCGACCGACACGATCGCCGACACCGTGCGTACGCGCGTGCCGTGGCTGCTGCTGAACCTGTTTACAGAACTGACCGCCTCGGCGGTGATTTTCCTGTTCCAGGATTCGATAAACAAGATGGTGGCGCTCGCCGTGCTGATGCCGATCGTTTCCTCGCTCGGCGGCAATGCGGGCACGCAATCGCTGGCGGTTGCGGTTCGCGCCCTTGCCTCCCGGGAACTGACGCCGATGAATGCGGCGCGTTTCATTACGCGCGAAGTATCGAGCGGCATGTTCAACGGCATAATCGTCGGCCTCGTCATGGCCGTCGTGGCGGCGGCATGGTTTAACGATGTGGGGCTGGGCGTGGCCTGCGTGCTGGCTGTGATCCTAAATCTGACCTGCGCTGCAATCGCCGGAAGCCTTGTTCCGCTGGGGTTGCAGCGGTTCGGCGCCGACCCGGCGGTGTCTTCATCGGTGTTCGTGACTTGGCTAACCGACCTTGTCGGCTTCCTGGCGTTCCTCGGAATTGCGTCGCTGATCCTCATTCATTAGTTGACTTCGGCGCATTTCTTGCGTCGTTCGAGGGTTGCGCACACCACGCGCTCAAATCGAGACTATGAACGCCGCCACACCATCTTCCCTTTGCCTCGATCTGGTTAAACGGTTCGAAGGCTTCCGCGCCGAACCGCTCGCTTTGGGCAACGGCCGCTGGCTCGTGGGTCATGGACACGTTCGCATTGGGGCGCCGTCGCAACCGATTGGCGAAACCGAGGCGGCGTTTCTCCTGAAAGAAGATTTGGAAGAAATCAGCCAGGTGCTGCGCCGCGCCGCGCCGGATGGATTTAACCAGAACCAGTTCGACGCGCTGGCCTCGTTCGGCTTTTCGATCGGCGCCGAGGCGCTGGAGCGGAGCGATGTATTGCGCCTGGCGGCGCAGGGCCATTGGGCTGAAGCGGGCGCCGCTATGGAAGCCTGGCGGCTTAGCGCGGTTTCCGGCGTCGCCGCCGAAGCTTTGGTGCGCCGCCGCGCGGCGGAAAAGGCGCTGCTGCTTACCGAGGACCATCCCCAGCCCGCGCCATCGGCGGTGTTACAGCCGATGCGCGAGCCGCAGGATGCCGAGCCCGCCGCGCCGTTGCCGGCGCCGCGCAACGCGGTGCAGAGCGACGCGCTGGGCTTGGCCGCCCTGGGCGTGCTCGGCCTGCTGCTCATCGCCATGGGCGTCACCGGCGCCGACGACGACAAGGGCGTGGCCTATTTCGTGTTCGCCGCGCCCGGCCTCGTCGGCGTGGCGATGAGCGTCTATTACCTACTCAAGAAGACCGTCGAGGCGATCTAGCGACCTTGTCCTCCCCGTTCCCCCGTAAACGGGACCGTTGCGATAAGGCGCGCCGATAAAAAGGCGATCACTACATGGAGCCAAGGCCCCTGAGTGCAGAGCTTTGGTGCGCCCTCGAACTCCATTTCAGCCCGCTCGAGAAAAACGATCGCAAACCGGGGCGCGTTCATCGCGCAGGCGCTGCGAAAGCAGCGCAGCAAAAAACCATCCGGCGCGGTGATCGCGCCCCGCACCTCCCGTTCACGCGGGATTGTTTTCAAACGCGGAGCGCAAGCCAGTGAACGCAGACTCGCGGCCTTGCCTTTTAGGCGTCCCGGCCTACCCGATTGCTTCGGCCAAACTAGAGGCTAGTCTTCCGCCTCACGGCGCGGGGGAGATGGGTATGCGTTGGGCGGCGCGATTTTTGGCGGCGGCGGTTGTGCTGGCGGCGAGCGTGGCGAGCGCGCAATTGCCGAAGGCCAAGGCTGGCGAGAGCTTCAAGGAATGCCCTGAGTGCCCCGATATGGTGGTGATCCCGGCGGGATCGTTCATCATGGGTTCGCCGGCAAGCGAATTGGGCCATAAGGCCGACGAAACCCCGCGCGACGGCGCCGTGAGCATTGGCTCAATTGCCGTGGGCAAGTTCGAGGTGACGTTTGCGCAATGGGATGCGTGCGTCGCCGGCGGCGGCTGTGTCGATCCCGAAACGGGGCCTTATATGCCGCCGGATCAAGGCTGGGGCCGAGGCAGGCAGCCGGTGATCAACGTGAGCTGGCTGGATGCAAAACAATATGTGCGCTGGCTGAACGGGCGCGTCGGCGGCACGGCGTACCGGCTGCTGTCGGAAGCGGAATGGGAATATGCGGCGCGTGCGGGAACCACGACGCCGTTCAGTTTTGGCGCGGCGATCTCGACCGCGCAGGCGAACTATAATGGCGAGTATGCCTACGGCGCCGGGGCCAAAGGCGCGTTCCGCCAGCGGACCTCGCCGGTCGGCTCGTTCGCGCCAAATAAGTTTGGCCTCTACGACATGCATGGAAACGTGTGGGAGTGGGTGGAGGATTGCTATGCCGGTTCGTATGCCGGCCTCGCCAGGGACGGTTCGGCCAACACGACCGAGGGTTGCTCCAATCGCGTCCTTCGCGGCGGCTCGTGGAGCAGCTACCCCGAGCACCTTCGCTCAGCCTACCGGTTCATCACCAATTTCACCTTCCGGTTCGACAATTGGGGCGTCGGCTTCCGTGTCGCCAGGACGCTTTAGGCGCTGATCGCGTGCAACGCATACGCGCCTGCCTAGCGCAGGTATTTGTTGAACCAGGCGATCGTGCGCGTCCATGAAAGCGTGGCGGCGGCTTCGTCGTAAAGCGGAATGGTGTCGTTGTGGAAGCCGTGATTGGCGCCTTTGTAAATGTAGCCTTGGTGCGGGATGTTCGCCTTCGTCAACGCTGCTTCAAACGCCGGCCAGCCGGCGGCGAGCTTTGTATCGAGTTCGCCGTGCTGCACCAGGATCGCCGCCTTGATCTTGGCGACATCCTCGTCCTTCGGCGCGTTGCCGTAATACGGCGCGCCGGCATCCAACTCATTGCCCATGATCACGGCCAATCGGTTGACGACACTGCCGCCGAAACAAAATCCGACGGCGCCGAGCTTGCCGGTGCTGTTGGGCCGCGCCTTCAGCCAACGCGCGGCGGCCAGGAAATCGAGCACCATTTTTTCCCGATCGGCCGTGTAGAACATCTTGCCGGCGTCTTCGTAATTGCCGGGATAACCGCCCAGAGAGGTAAGCCCATCTCCCGCAAAGGCGATGAAATTTCCCACCGCCAAGCGGCGCGCGACGTCTTCGACATAAGGGGTGAGGCCGCGATAATCGTGGATGACCAGCACGACGGGATATGTCCCTGGCTTGGCCGGCGTCGCTAACGTGCCCTTGATGGCGCCGCTGCCCTGCGGCGATGGCACTGTGACAGTTTCGCTTTTGATGCGCGGATCTGATTTCGCGACCTGCTCGGCCCATGCGGGATTGGGTTTGAGCATGTCGAACAGCGCCGCGGCCGCGACGCCGCCGATGGCATATTTCTGCGCGCCGTCGAGAAAGCCGCGGCGGTCTATCCGGCCGTGGGCGTAATCGATCAGCAGGTCGATCACGCCTTGCGGAAAATCACTGGCTTTCCTGCGTTGCGAAACGTCCGGTCCCATCGAGTTCACTCCCTATTGTCAGCATAATGCGGCTAATCGGGCAGGGCGAATACCCACAAGACCGATGCATTGCTGCGCGGGGCGGCGATCTCCGGGGTGAATTGGTGCATCTGATAAAGTCGCCCACGACCGTTATGGCCGGCGACGACCGCCACATATTGTTTGCCGTTGACGCTGTAGGTGATCGGGAAGGAATTCACCGCATCGTTCAGGCGCACCTTCCACAGCACATTGCCGTTCGCCTGATCATAGGCGCGGAACCAGCGATCGGCGTCGCCCGCGAAGATCACGCCGCCATCGCTCGCCACCGCGGCGCTTATGATCGAGGCGCGTTGGCGAATGGACCAGACACTCTTTTGCGTCGCCAAATTGACAGCGTCGAGACGGCCTATATTGCCGTCGCTTCCTGGCCGGTAGCGCGGGATGCGCGCTTCCTGGGCGCGGTTAAGGGCCGATGTATTGCCATCAGGCAATACCGGCGTGCTCTCGCCGCAAGATTCCGTAAGCGGCATGAAGACGATGTGGGATTTTGCGTCAAACGAACCGGCTGACCAGTTTTTGTCTCCGTATCCCGAGGCGCATTGCAGGTTGCGCCGCGCGCCGGTCATGTCGGGAATCGCCTCCGGATAGTAAGTTTTGCGGCCGGTTTTCCTGTCGTAAGACTTGATGATGTTTTGCAGGCCCAAGTCGTGTGCAAAAACGAATTTACCGGTCGCTGCATCGACGCAATCGGTCCAGACCATCTTGCCGGTGGAGCAGACCACTTTCCGCGGCTTACCGCTGACGGGGAGCGTCGCGATCGTTTGTTCGAACGCGAAGTCGAGGTCCCAATAATCTTGCGGCAAGTGTTGGTAGGCCCATTTCAGCTTGCCGGTGTCCGCGTCCAGCGCGATCGTCGAGTCGATGTAAAGTCCGTCGCGGTTCTTCTTTTTGCCCGGGCCGCCCTTCAATAATTCCTGCCAATGGTAGGTGTTGCCGGTGGCGACGTAGATCAGGTTCAGCTCCGGGTCGTAGCTTGGCGATGTCCAGACGGAGGCGCCGAAGCGCTGATAGTCTGGCAGGCCATTCCAGGTGTCGCCGCCGGGCTGATCGGCTTTGGCGACCGTGTAGAAGCGCCACAATTCCTTGCCGGTATTTACGTCAAGCGCAATCACCGGACAGCCGCCGGCTGGGCAATTCGCCGTCGGCTGTATCACCTTGCCTTTGACCGCCAACGGACCGGCGGTGATCCGCCAGGTCTTGGCGTCTGCGAACGCGTGGTCCCACACCACCTTGCCGGTTTTCATGTCCAGCGCGACTTCGTGGTTGTCGTTAGATGCGAAGATAAGTTTGTCGCCGTAAATGGCGATGTTGCGGTGAACGGCGTTGCCGGCAGGGCCGGCCGGCCGCGCGTACCACCAAAGCAACTCGCCGTTTGTGGCGTCGAGCGCCTGCACGTTGTCGCCGGCGCTGTAGAGGAACATGACGCCGTCATGCACGATCGGCGTGCTCTGATCTGTGCCTGACGAAAGCGACCAACTCCAGGTCGTTCTCAGATTGGCTACGTTGCTCTTGTTGATCTGGTCGAGCGGGCTCCACCCGTGGGCGTCGTAAGTGCGTCTCCAGTGAAGCCACTCGCCAGGCGGTGGATTGAGCAGCATCTTGTCGGTCACTGGCGTTACCGCGGCGAGCACCTTCTCGCGCTGCTTGATTGTCTCTTCGCTGCGGGCGTCTGGAGGAAGCGGCGGCGCGATGCCTATTGCGGCAGCGGGCGATTGCGCTTGCTGTGCAGGGGCGTTCGGGGCCGCCATGCCGATCGCCGCCGCAGCGACCAGAACCGCGCGCACCGCAAGCCGCATCATCACCGCCCCCAAATTCGTATATTTATTGGCGTCCGGCCTTTACCATCGACGCGGCGGGGCTGCCAGCTTTCAGTCGGTATGCGGTTCGCGTGCGCGCCGACCCGTCGAACGACGGTCTGCGTGTTACGCCAGAGTTGTGATTACCCTACGTCGCGCAGCTTTTCCGGCTTTAGGCCGAACCGCGCGATGAAGTCTTCCACCTGCGCTTCGGCGGCTTCCACGTTTGGGAACAGTTCTGCCATCGGTCGTGGCGGGCTGAAGAGGTAGCCCTGGCCTTCGATGCAGCCTTCGGAGATCAGAAAGGCCAAATCCTCTTCGGTTTCGATGCCTTCGGCGAGCACGCTCATGCCGAGGTTTTCGCCGAGACTCAAAATCGCGCGGATGATCGCCTTGCTGTCGGCGCTGGCGCGCAGATCGCGCACGAAACTTTGGTCGATCTTGATCTTGGTGAACGGGAATGAACGCAAATAAGAAAGCGACGAATAGCCAGTGCCGAAATCGTCCATCGAAATGCCGACGCCGAGCGCGCGCAGGCCGTTGAGCGTGGCGAGCACTTTATCATCGCGTTCGAGCAGCAGGGCTTCGGTGATTTCCAGTTCGAGGTGGGCCGGCGGTAGGCCGGTTTCGCTAAGCGCTTCCATGACCGTGGCGAGCACGTCGCAGGAGCGGAACTGGATCGGCGAGAGGTTCACCGCCACTTTCGCCGGGATCGGCCACGACGCTGCGTCCTTACACGCCTGGCGCAGCACCATCTCGCCAATCGGGCCGATCAGGCCCGTGTCTTCGGCGAGCGGCACGAAATGGGCTGGCGAGATCAGGCCATTTTGCGGATGGCGCCAGCGCACTAACGCTTCAAAGCCGGAAGGCTGCTTGGTGCTCAGGTTCATCAGCGGCTGGTAGAACACGCATAATTCGCCGTTTTCCAGCGCGGCGCGCAGATCGAGTTCGAGCCTGCGGCGCGATTGCAGCGCGTCATCCATCGCGGAATCGAAGAACAGGAACTGGCCGCGGCCCTGCGCCTTGGCGGCGTAAAGCGCGAGGTCGGCGTTTTTCAAAAGCCGATCGGGGTTGTCGCCGTCTTGCGGGGCGATCGACACGCCGACCGACACGCCGATCTGCACTTGATGGCCGTCAATGTCGTAGGGCTGGCTGACATCGGTGATGATGCAATCGACCAGTTCGCCAATGGCCATCGGATCGCCGCCGGCATGGATCAGCGCAAATTCGTCGCCGCCGAGGCGCGCGAGAATGTCGCCGGTCTTCAGATGCTTGCGCACGCGCGTGGCTACGGCTTGCAGCAAGAGATCGCCGACCGAATGGCCGAGCGTATCGTTCACCGCCTTGAAATGATCGAGGTCGAACAGGCAAAGGGCGAACCCGTCGCCCACCGGCCCCAGATGCGAAAGCTGTTCTTCGACGGCTTCGCGGAAATAGACGCGGTTTGGCAGGTTGGTCAGCGCATCGTGGCGCGCCATATGCGCAAGGCGCGCTTCTGCCTTGCGCCGTTCGGTGACATCGACGGCGGCGAGCAGGATGGCTTCGCGGCCATTGTGCGTCAGTTCCTGCGAGAAGGTCGCCGCTTCGATCAGCGCGCCATCGCCCTTGACATGGCGGGCGGGGCCGTTGCGGTGCAGCTTGTCGAGTTCCTCGTTGTAGATGATGCCGACGTCGCGGCCGGCGAGGGCTTCGCGTTTGTAGGCGTAATGCGCGCAGGCGGCGTCATTGGCCTCCAGAATGCGGCGCGTGTGCGCGTCATAGAGGAACATCGGCACCGGATTGGCGTCGAACAGCAGGCGAAAGCCTTCTTCCTTGCGCTTGATCTCGGTGACATCGACGCGCAGGCCGATCGTGCAGCCGTCGGTCATCTTGCGTTCTTCGATCAGGATCCAGCGGCCGTCGGAGAGGCGCTGTTCGTGCGGGGCCTGCGGGTTGGCGAGCTTCGCCAGACGCTCGGCGATCCATTCTTCTTCGCGGCCGGCGGATTCGGGGTAGTCGCCGCGCTGCACGCCAATGCGCAGCGTGTCGGCCAGGCGCGCGCCCGGCTGAAAGAGGTCGGCGCTCTTGGCGTAGATTTCGGCGTAGCGCTTGTTCCAGAGGATGTAGCGGCCCTCCGGATCGAGGAACACGATGCCTTCGGGCAAGGCGTCCACCGCCGCGCGCAGCCAATCGATCGCGCCTTGCGCCGGGGCGTGCGCGGTGTCGAAGGCGGCCTTGGCGGCGGCCCAGCTTCTGTGCAGGCGTAGGAGCGTTTCGGTCGCTGACATGAGGGGAAGGTCTAGGCCGTAAAGCCTAATATATCGGAACCAACCCGCCGATTTTTCCGCCTAAGTTTTTGTCATTGCAGCATATTTATACGGCAGAAATGATAGATGCCGCCCGGCGTCATTCACCAAACGCCAAATAATACGAAAGGCCGCTCCGTTTCCGGAGCGGCCTTTCCATTGTCGGACCGCGAGACGATCCGGCGTCCGGCCTAAGCGCACACCTCGCGGCAAATTCTGCCAGTGAGGGGGGACCAGATCGCTTGCTTCGCCTGCGGTTGAAGACAATGAGACACTGGCTCACCTCCTTTCGTTAAGTGGATGACAGCCTCAATTTAGAGGAGTCGCGCGGCGGAAAAAGGGCTGCGCGCAGTTTTTCTTATCTCGGCTCCGACGACCGCGATGACGTTCACCATAGCGATCTCCGCGCGGCGGTCCTTATGAGCCGGTGTCCAGCACTTTCAACGCGGTGTTGGCCTGGGCGTCGTAATAGATGCAGGTTCCGCCCTCGATGCCGGTGGCGAAGCACAGCCGCGGCGCGCCCTTGGAGCGGACATCGAGATATTGTTCGCGCGCTAGCGGCGTAGACATGAACGCGCCAAGCTGTTCGGTGAAAGCCTGCTGGCGCTGGGGCCAGTCGGGCAGGGCGAGCGTGGAATCGACGCTGACCTGGGCCCAACGCTGCAGGAAGTTTTGCATTTGCTCGCCGGTGGTCACGCTGACTGTGCGGTCAGCCACCCAGGGCTGGGCTGTAGACCAGGCGTAAAGCGGCGTGCCATCGCCGCGGCGGATGGTGATCATCACCACGGCGTTGCGGCAATCGGGGCCGAAGGACCGGGTCTCGACCAGGTCCTGGGCGTCTGTGGCGGTGAAGGCCACGACCTGGGTCGCGGTGCGCTCGCAGCCTTGCTGAGCGGTTTCGGTGGGGGGCGCCGCGCTCTTCGCCCCGTTGCCGCAGCCCGCCAGAACGAGCAGCGCTAGCGCTGAACCAAACGCGATTTTTCCGTTCATTGTAAGCTGACTTACCATCGCGGCGGGGAGCGCGCCAATCCTTCAAATCGGCTCCAGCGAGAAGAAGTCCGGCTTGGCGGGCGTCGGTGCGGGCTTGCCGAAGGCGGGCTGGGCCTGGAGCGCCGCCACCGTGGCCTCATAGCCGGCGGCGATGGCGTCTTCGTATTTCTTCCAGTCGCGCAAATCGATTTCGGCCATTTCCGGCGTGATCAGCAGGTCGGTCGCTTCGCGGCCGCGCCAGGGATCGACGGTAATCGTGGCGGCCCGGATCAGCAGCGAGGCGATCGGCGGCGGCGTCTGGAGGCCGCGCAAGGCCACCCAAGTGAAGAATTTAGGCGGCTCGATGTAATCGTTGATGTCGAGGCCGGAGCGTTGGGACACGTCCACGCCGATGATCGAGCCGCGATGGGCTTCGCGCATCACGTCCACCGGGAAATTGTTCAGCACCGCGCCATCGACCAGAAGCTGGTCGGGCGGAAGCGCGACCGGCGGCAGGATGCCGGGCAGGGATATGGTCGCGCGCAGCGCGTCGCGCAGGCGCCCGCTGCGGTGCACGTGCGACTTGCCGGACATGAGATTGGTCGAGACCGCGAAGAACGGCGTCTGCAGGTCCTCGATCAGCACATTGCCGAAATGTTCTTCCAGACGCTCGGACACGCGCTTTCCGGCCGAGAGCGCCACCACCGGCAGTACGTAGTCGCCGAGCGGATTGGTCTCCACAAACGCCTTGCGGATGCGGGTTTCGATTTCCTCGTCGTCCCAGCCCATGGCGACGCAAGCCGCAATGATCGCGCCCATCGAGGTGCCGCCGACCATGTCGAGCTTGACGCCCGCCTCATGGAGGGCGCGAACCACGCCGATATGGGCGTAGGCGCGCGCCCCGCCGCCCGACAGGACAAGCCCGATCGACAGGCCGGCGATGATGCGCGCCAGGCGCGCGCAATCGGCATCGTCGAGCCCGTTCCAGTGGAACAGACGTTGGGCGGCAGCGGCGGCGCGCCAATCCTCGCCGCTGGCGGCCGTGCGTGCGCCGCCATGATGCAGCAGCACGACATCGACGAGTTGAAACTGCCGTGCGGGCGAGTTTTCTTCCGGAAGCAGAGGAATGGACGGGCGCGCATCGGAACGGGCGAGCACCCAGATGCGATCGGCCTGGCGCAGGCAGGTGCGAAACCACGTGGTGTCGCCGATCGGACTGATCAGCAGCACGGCGTCGTGATCCTGCTCCAGCGCATCGAACCAGGTCGACAGCATATCCTCGCCTTCGCCGCCAACGATGCAGGCGCTCTTGCCTAGCCGGGCGAGCGCGGCCTGCAGCGTGCGCGCGCGCAATTTCAGATCGATCGTCGGCGAAGCGGAAAGGAGCGCGAACACCTTCGGCTCGTTGCGCGGCGCGCGGCGCCGATCGCTGCGGGTGCGGGAGAGAATGGTCTTGGCCAGCGCCTGCATCATGGAGGGGTGAGCGCGCACCAGGCGATTGAACGCATCGCGCGGCAGGCGCACCAGTTCGCTGTCGCGGATAGCGTAGACCGACGCCGTGTGCGGTTCGCCCGCAACCAGCGCCATCTCCCCGATCGGCTCGCCGGGACGGATATAACCCAGCAGTTTCTGGGTTCCGCCGCCCTCGGCGCCAAATGCACCCATCGCGCCCGACAGGAGAAAATAGAGCCCGTCCGGTTCCTCCCCGGCCTGGAACAGACCCCAGCCGCCGGGCAGCGAGAACCATTCGGCTTCCGCCTCGGCGGCGTGCAGCGCGTCAGGAGCGCAATCTTTCAAAAACGGGAGATGAGCCAGGGAAAGCGGCATGGGCCCCCCCGTGGTAGCCCAGCGTCTGAGTCCTGCCCAGCGCGCCTTCTTTAACCCGTCGCAGGCTTGTGGTTTAGTCCGCCCGACGAGGGGGGCCCAGAATGGCTAAAAGCGTCTACGACAAGCCCGCAGAAGAGTGGACCGAGAAGGAAATCGAGGTCGAGAGGCTGCGTCTTGAGGCCCATCGCACGCAGGCGGAAAGCTCGGTCGCCCGCCGCTATGGCGCCATCATCCTTTCGGCGGTCGCCACCCTCGTTGGCACGGGGGCGACATATTACCTCAACGCCGGCGCCGACGCGCGCGCCCACCAGGAGGCGCGCGAGGAAACCGAGCGCAACTTGGCGCAGAACGCGGTGCGGGTTTATTTCGACCACCCCGAAAGTTTCGACCTGAAGACCGAAGCGGGCAAATTCAACCTGCGTGTGCTGGCCGGCACGGCGCCAGGAGAGACCACCGCCACGCTGGTGAGCCAGATTCAGGACAATGCGGTGCAGATCGCCACCGCGAACGCCGAGGTCGCGGCTGAATCGTCGGCGGCCGCAGTCGCGGCGACGCCTGGGGGAGCGCCGGCGACAGCCGCCGCACCGGCGCCGACCAACGTCGTCGAAGCCAGGCAGGTCGCCGACAACGCCCGCTACACGGCGCTCGCCAACGCGCCAGCGGTGGTGGAGAACGCGTCTAAGCCCAGCGACTTCAAGATCTACATTCAGTACGGGGCCGGTGCGGCGGCGCAGGCGACAGAAACGCAGAAGCGGCTAATGGATATTGGTTACGGCGCGCCGCAGCCGCAATTGACCACCACGGCGACGGACAAGCCTGAGCTGCGCTATTTTCTTCCCAGCCAGGCCAAGCTCGCCGAGGAGCTAGCGATGCAGTTGAAGGACCTCGCCGGCGGCCCGCCAACGCCGAAATATTTCGGTGAAAAATTCAAATTGCCTGACGGCATTATGGAGCTGTGGCTGCCGCCGCAGGGCGCCACATCCGAACAGGCGTTCCAGCAGGGCGCGGGGTTACGGAAGTTCCGCGTCGAACAGAGGGTGCAAGATATCATCCGCCAGGAAGCCAACAAGCAGGCAGACAATCTCGCGCTGGCGCGCAGGAGTGTGCCGCTCGGAAACTAATCCGTTTCGTTCGGTTCTGGCGGGCCGGTATGACGGGGTAATGAAACGCACGCCGGAAAGGGCCGAAACCGCGAGTCTCGCCGCCCTCGTGGAGGACTTGCGGGCGCGCATTTGGTCCGCGCTTTCTTTTCATGTGGCCCAATGCCCGTATCTCGGTGATGGGCGCGCAGGCGGCGAATGTGCTGGCCAGTGTGCGGCGCGACAACATTGAAGCATCAGGTAAAACCTGGAGCGCTGCGGAGGAGGAGGCGTTCGGGGCCCGATCCGCGAGAAATACGAGCGCGAAGGCGCGCGCTATTTTTCCACAACGCGGCTGTGAGACGACGGGATCATCGATCCGCGCGATACGCGCCGCGTGCTGGCGTTGGCGCTCGCCGCTTTGCTCAACGCGCCAATTGGTGAATCGAAATTCAGCGTGTTCCGGATGTGATTACGTCCGAAGTGAAGTTTGTTACCGAAAGAAAATGGACGCTGCTGTCGCCACGATACCGCGTCCGTGTTAGACTGAACAAAATAATCGTGTGAGGGGAATTGCAGAGAGGGTCTGAGCGGCGCCTTTTCTGTTACTTTTAGTTGCCGCTTGAGGCGGGGCATGAGTCGGAAAGGCGTGGAGGTCACGCAGTCATGCAACAGGCTTTGGAAATACTGGCCCGCCAGAGTGAGCTTGCCGCCTTGGCGCAGGCTTCAACCGATGACGTGGTCGAGGCGCGGTTTCTTGTCCACCAGGTGATGTCCCGCGCCTTCGCGGCCGGCCGCCCCCCCGGGCAAGACATCCCCGAAGCCCTTCGGCGCGACATGCGCGCCTTGATCCGAGGCGCTTCCGGGCGCGGTCAGGCCCCCTCCGCGGCCTGAAGCCTCCGTTTCAGCAATAGGGGGCAGACTCCGCCGCCCTTGTTCTGTTAAACGTGCGCCCAGTCGGAAGAGGGGACTTCCATGAAAGCGCTCGGAAAGATTTTGGGCACGCTGATCGTGATCGCGATCGTCGTGATTGGGGCTGGGTTCTTCCTGCTGCCCAAGTCGGCTTCCCAAAGCCAGACCGTTTCAATCGCAAAGCCCGCGGCTAACGTCTATGCCCTGCTGGCGAGCACGCCAGCGGGCGAGAAGGTGGGCGAGGGGATCACCCAGACGGTCCGCACCGCCACGCCGCCCGACACGGTGGTGTTCGACCTTGACTACGGCGGCGGCGTCAAAGGCGAAGCGACCTACAAGGTCGTTTCCAAGGGCGAAGCGGCTTCAGACGTGGTCGTGAAAGTGGTCAAGCCGGTCGGCGATGCGCCGATGGATCGGATCGGCGCCCTGACTGGCGCTCCGGCCGCTCCGGTTCTGGTCGCCGCCGTGCAGACGCTGAAGGCCGATTCCGGCAATCTGACCGACAAGACCTTCGCCGGGCTCGAATATGAACTGGTCGACCTCGACGCCCAACCTCTCATCTACGCACAGGGCACTTCGAGCCTCGACGCAGCCGAGATCAAGAAATACGTCGCGCTGGCGCTCAAGATTGTAGACCAGAACGTGTCGGCGAAGGGTCTTAGAACCGTCGGCCGGCCGCTCGCCGTCGAGGACGAGTGGGACGAAAAAGAGGGCACGTACAAATTCTACGCCGGCTATCGCCTCTCTGGCGCAACGCCCAAGGGCTCGGCGGGCGTCGGCTTCGGGAAATCGCCCGGCGGTACGGCGATCAAAGTGCTGTACAAAGGCGACGAAGCCCAAGTTCTGCCGACCTACGACAAGATGGAAGCTTTGATCGCTGCCGCCCGGCTCGTTCGCCATAAGTCTTTCGAAGTCTATAACGACGACCCCGAGCAGGTCGGCGGATCGGCGGACAGGGAAATCTATTACCTGGTTGAAGGCGATGTCTCGCAGCTAGCCAAAATCCTGCCGCCGAAGGCGCCGCTGACCGTCAACGTGCCGGAAGCGCCATCGGCCGCGCCGCCGCAATAAATACGGGCGCCAGCCCCACGGGCTGGCGCCGCTTTATACCGCCAGGGCGAGTTCTTCGCGCGAATACGACGTGTGGACGGCGCCGCCATGCACCCGGCAGTGACCGGCATCGACCCGCCGCTCGCCTCGCTCGCTGAGGGCCCAAAGCGGGGGTGAAACGATCAGTTCGCCGCTTTCCGCCCGGACGGCCTTGATTTTGCCGATGCAAACGCCGTTGCGGTCGTAAACCATCATCTTCTCGCACGGCCGTTGTTCGCCCAGCCAGTTATCCAGTCCCTTGCGATAGGCCGTCATGACGCTCCACCATCAGTCCCGCCTGTTTGGTGAACGCCACTAAAGAGCGTCCTGTTCCGGACCAGAATGATCGCGGTTGGGCTTTTTCCCCGCGGCTTTGGGTGGGTTGGTGCAAGGAACGGGCTGGAACGGACGGCTAAAGCTTGTCGCCCCTGCCGAGCGGATCGGGCAGCGGCGCCCCGTCCGGCACGAAGGTCAGCGAGACCGAATTGATGCAATAGCGCAGGCGGGTGGGCTTTGGCCCGTCGGGGAAGACGTGGCCCTGGTGCGAACCGCATCGCCCGCAAACGGTTTCGGTGCGCACCATGCCGTAAGAGCGGTCCTCGATCGTCTTCACATTGTCCGGCGCGTAGGGCGCGAAAAAGCTCGGCCAGCCGGTGCCGCTCTCGAATTTGGCTTCCTGGCGGAACAGGGGCAGGCCGCACAGGCGGCAGCAATATGTGCCGGCGGATTTCTGGTTCAGCAGGCCGCCGCAGAAGGGCGCTTCGGTGCCATGGTGAAGCAGTACGTCCCGCTCCTCGGCGGTTAGCCCCTTCTCGATCCGCGCGCGCTCCTCGGCGCTAGGGGGCGTTAGGTCGAACGACTTTGACGAACCGCCGGCATCGGGCATGGCGCGCTCCTATTTTACTCTTTCCACAAGCGAGTGTTCCCGCTGCACCTTCACGCGCAGGCCGAAAGCGCCGTCGCGGATGTCCTCGTCAGACACATGCTTGCGCAGCGCGCGGATCGCGGCGGCAAGGCCGCCGGCCGGCGCTGTCAGCCTGCGTCCGGTAAGCTCGCTCAGATGATCAGCCAGCATATGGGCCTTCTCCCCCGACCTTGCCAGGATGGGCGCGAGCAGGGCGGTGACCTCAACGGTCAGCGGATCGGCGGCGGGGCGCTGCTTTTTCGGCGCGGCCTTTTTCGGGCGCGCCAGCAGGTCCTGCTCGTTTGCGGCGCGGATGTCGGCGATCAGCGCCCTAAAGGCCGCCGGCCTCAACGATGCGGCGAGCGCGTCAAGCGTCTTGCGGGACGACGGGCGCATGTTCGGGCGGGGTGGTCTGCGGCGGCGGAGATTGTTCGGCGGCGCCCAGCGCGTCGGCGCGTGCGAAGATCGCCGCCGCGGCGTCGGTCAGGGTTTCCTTCAGCGCGCGCTGGGCAAAGCGCATGATCGCCGTGGTGTTGATCGGGTTGGCGGCGTAGCGGTCCGCCGGGCTCGACCGCAGCAGCGTGCTGAACGGGATCGCCACCGGCAGCAGAGCAGAGCCGAAGAAAGGCGCGTTGGCGATCTGCTCGCGGGTCATCGCGTCGCTGTCCTCGCCCAGGCGCGTGCGTTCTCCCACGGCATTGAGCAGCACGGTAAACTCGCCGGGCCGCACCGGGCGCTGGCGGATCGTGCGCGTCACCCATTCCAGCAGGTTGAGGCCGGCGAGCGAGTACTTGTCCGCGCGGACCGGCGCCACGATGTGATCGGCGGCGGTGACAGCGCAGCGCGTCAGGAACGTGGCGCAGGGGTTGGTGTCGATCACCACCGCCTGATAGCGCTTGCGCAAGGCCGCAACCAAGGCGTGGAACCGTGCGAACGCCTCTTCGCGGTCGCGCTGGCTGCCGAGGTCCAGGGTGAACTCGAACAGCCGCTCGTCGCCGGCGATAAGATCAAGCTTGGGCCGGCGCGGACTTTGCGGCCGGTTGAGCGGCGCTGCGAGGTTGACGAAATCGTCTTTCGCGATCGTGGCCTCGCCGCGGGTGGCGAACACCGAATAGAGCGTCTTGTTGGAATCGCGCAGGCGATTGCGCTCGGCCGTTGAGAGAAAATACTGGGTGAGGTTGGACTGCGGATCGAGATCGATGAAGCAGATCGAGCGATCGTTTAGCATGTGTGCGGCAGCGAACAGATTGGCCGCCAACACGGTCTTGCCGACGCCGCCCTTGATATTGAGCATGGCGATGACCCGGCCGGAATCGTTGGCGGCGGCGACCGCCTCCAATAGCCGTTGCAGCGCCTGCTGATCGAGACCCCGGCGCGCGTCGATCCCGGCGCCGCCCTCCAGAAGCAGACGCATCCAGCCTTCGCCGGTCAGCTCCGCCAACAGCACAGGCACGATCTGCCGGCCGTTGCCGAGGGCGTAGAGAACCTCCTTCTGCACCGCCTCGCTGGACTGGGCGGCGGGAGATAGCAGGACGACGATGGCGCGGGCCGCTCCGATGCTTTGCATCGTGGCTTCGGAAAGCGTTGCGCTCAGCGCCTGGCCGCCGGCGATGCCGGCAAGGCCAGCCTCAAGCCAGCCGCGCACGGTTTCACCGGCTTTCCGGTCTTCCGGCGCAAAAGTCAGATAAGCCGCGACCGCCACGGGCTGACCGTAACGGGCCGGAACCGGCTACGCCACCGGCGGCGAAACAAAATCCGGCGCTACTCGGAGGTGGAGACGTCCTTGGTGCGGGTCTTGGC
Organism: Caulobacterales bacterium; assembly: GCA_035549875.1. Classification (GTDB taxonomy): domain Bacteria; phylum Pseudomonadota; class Alphaproteobacteria; order Caulobacterales; family Aquidulcibacteraceae; genus JAKFWI01. Next base: position 3,822 of record DASZPV010000043.1, on the reverse strand, counting down.
GACGGCGACCATCACGCCGAAGCCCAGAACAACCAGCGCGCCGACCATGATCCAGGTTTGCGGCAGGCCGGCGAGATGGGCGCCAAAGGCCAGTCCACCCGTCAAAACGAGCAAACCGACGACATAAAAGTAAGAAGGAAGACATCCGCGCGTTCCAGTTCTGCTGCACAGAAAACCAGTTGACGGGTGGTTCGGTTCCCTTCGCGCCGGTTAGGGCGTGGGTTTCAGCGCGCCGGGCGGAAGCGGGCTATGGGCGCTGAACCAGCGCGGATAGCCGGGCGTGTTCGGGAAGGCCGCGAATTTGCCCTCGCCGACATCTGCACCGAACTGGGCCGATAGCGCCTTGGCCCGGGTGTTCAGCGCTTCGGGCGTGGTGGCCGGCCAGCGGCCGGTTTTCAGCCGCTCGGCCATCAGCGTGAGGGCGGTCAGGTTCTCAACGGGCGAGAAAACGCAATGGCCGGATCGATAGACGCCGGCCTGGCGCAGCAGCGCGGCGGCCCCGGCAGCATCGACGGTTTTTTGATAGGCGCGAAATTCGCTCTGCGGGGCGCGCGGATCGACGGCGGTGAAGAGCACGAGCGTTGGTTTGCGCAGACGCCCGGTGGTGGCGCCGTTGCCGCGCGCCCAGGCGATCGCCGAAGCGTCGGCCTGGATGCGCGGGGCCGCGGCGAGCGTCGCCAGATCGGCGTCCAGGTTGAGGCCGGCGCGGCGGTAAAGCTCTTTCGCCATGGCGATCGTGTCTGCGTCAGCCGCATTGAACAGGGCGCGGTAGTCGATACCGACATTCCAGTTCATCACGCCGCCGGCTGGTTTTTCGAGGTCGCTCTTGAGGTTGAGCATGCCGGCTTCAGACGCCGCGATGGTTTTCAGGAGCGCGTCGTAATCAGTCGGAGAAGGCGGCGCCGCGGCGCCGGTCGGCCAGCCGGAGACCTGACCGATCGCCGCGGCGAGCGCTAGGCGAGCGCGCCCTTCCGGCGTTTGCAGCGCGCGCTCGGTGAGCGCTTTCAGCGCGGCGCCGTTGCGCTGGTCGTTGGTCACGCCGATCAGTTCAATCGTAGCGTCGTTCGGCGCCAGCAGCGTTTTGAGCGTGAAGACCACGTCGAGCCGCTGGTTCCACATGCCTATGAGCCCGGCGCCGCCGCCGCATGTCGGGACGACGCCGTCGAACTCGTCCGGATAGGCTTCGCCCGCGTCGCGCGAGACAAGCCCGCCGAGCGAGCCGCCGGTGACGATCGTCGTCCTGGGTTTGGCGAAGCGGTCCGCGAACAGAGCCTTGAGTTGCACCAGATCGCCGGCGCCTTCACGAATTTTCCAATTGGTGATGTCGCGGGCTTTGCCGCCGGTAGCGTAGCCGAGCGCGTGCAAGGCGTTGAAAAAAGGCGCGCCGCGCGGGCCCCACATTGACGGAAGATCGGCGTTGAGCACCAGCACGCCGTTCCAGTTCGCTGGCCGGTGCAGCGAATATTTTGTGCCGTTCGCCAGGGTCCCGGCAAGATCCTCGCCGGCAGGCGTCTGGGCGACGACCGCCGCCGGACCGATAACCAGTGCGACAGCGCAGGCGATCACAAACGCGCGCCAGCCGAGCCTTTGGCTCATGATTGCCTCCCGAATATTTATGCGCCGAACATACGCCAAGTTCCGCCGCCGCCAAATGTTCTTATTTATAACTATTGGCCACGCGCCCTGTTGACCCGTCGTGGATGCAGGTGCAGCGTCCCCGTCAAAATCAGAATGGCGCGGAGGAAACATGTCTCCTGTTCGGCGGACGTTCGTTTGCGGCGCGCTGGCTGGCGCGCTCAGTCTTGCGTTCTCGACCCTCGCCCTCGCCGCCGATGCCGAGAAAATAACGGGAACCCTGGCTGACGGCACGTCCTGGGAGATGACCAAGCCGGCCAATTGGAACGGCACAATTCTGCTCGATCTGGACGGCGCCGGTTTCCCCGCCAGCGCGATACCCGCCAATCTGCCGCCCGATCTGGCCGCGGCGGCGGCAAAAGCGCAGGCGGAGCGGCTGATCAATCCTTACAAGGACTGGCTGCTCGCCCAAGGCTTCGCGACCGGCGGCACGCAGCGCGAGCCGGTCGGGTACGATTTCCTGAAGGCGATCGATAACCTTCTCGTCGTGCGGCAGCACTTCACCGAAAAATGGGGGGCGCCGAAGCGCACGATCGCCATCGGGAATTCTCGCGGCGGGTTTGTCGCGCGGCTGGCGATCGAACGCCGCCCCGACATTTTCGCTGGCGCTCTGCTCAGTTCCGGCGGCGGCGGCGGTCAGATCGCCGGCTTGCGAGACCGGCTGAACGCGCTTTTCACTCTCAAGACTCTGGTCAATCCGCAGGCGCCGTTGAAGCTCGTCAATATCGACAGCGTGCCGGCGGAATCGGCGGCGGTTGCGGCGCTGGTCAAGGAGGCGAACGCGACGCCGCAAGGGCGTGCGCGGCTTGCCCTTGCCGCCGCCTATGAACAATTCGCCTTGTGGACCGACCGCACCAAGGCCAAGCCCGCGCCGGCCGATTATGATGCCCAGGTCGATCAGATCGCGCAGAATTTCGCGTTCGGAAATCCGCCGTCCGTGCGCGCCGGCGTGGAGAAGATTGCAGGCGGCAACGTCTCCTGGAACACTGACGTGGATTAAGCCGATCTGCTGAGACGCTCTGGCCGGAGCGCGATGGTCGAGGCGCTGTACAAAAAGGCGGGGCTCGATCTTTCCGCGGACCTGGCCGTGCTCGCCAAGGCGCCGCGGATCAGCGCCGATCCCAAAGCCGTGGCGAAGGAAGAGCTTCAGGGCTCTTACACCGGCAAGATCAAGGGCCCGGTTGTCAACGTCGATAATGACGACCCGGTAGACGCCGCCTCCTACAAACTTTCCTACGCGCAGGCAGTGAAGAAGGCGGGCGCCGCAAACCTTTTCCGTTTGCTGTGGGCAGACGGCGCAGGGCACGGCGGGCAAAGCGCTCTCGATCGCGCCGTCGGTTTCAGGCTGCTGATTCGCCGGCTCGACACTGGCAAATGGGGCGATGTTTCGCTGCCCGCGCTAAAGGCGATGGGCGAACAAATCGCTCTGGAAAAGCCGGAGCTTGGCCGGCTGACCCTGTTCGATCCGGGCCCGATAACGCCGGCCCTGTTTGCGTGGGATGCGTCCAACTGGCGGACGTACAAAGGCAAATAGGTCTGCGACGCCCGAACAACTCCGCGGCTCACAACCTGTTGAGATTCTCCCAGCCGTCTGGAACATTAACCTGCTGGTAAGCGGACTCTTTCGTACTCTGCCGGGTGCGACTGCAATTACTGATTCCGGCTTTTTTTCTACTCTGCCAGACGGCGTACGCGGCTGATCTGTCGGTAATTGTGCGCTCGGCTTCCGGCGCCCAGATCCGCTATGTCGACGATCTGGATTTTTCGTCAGCCTACGTTTTGCTGGACCACGAATTTGCGGGCGAACGCGGCCTGGCCGGGCGCGTGGACTGGTTTGAAAAGCGGGATAACCAGAAGTTCAACTACAACGCCGTGCCCGAACACGGCTACGCGATGACCGCCGCCTGGCGCATGCCGCTATGCGAAAACCTCAAGCTCGTCGCCGAAACCGTCTACGTCGATAGCCAGCGCAAAGCGCGCCTCGCCATCGGCGAACAATCGCGCCAGACGCAGCTTGAGGCGCAGGCATCGCTGCGCTGGAGTTTCTGAGAAAGGCGCATACGCGCCGCTTGGTAGAGCCAGTTCACCGCATGCGGGGGCTCTACCAAGACCGAGGCCAGTTGCAATCGTAAGCGACCGAGTCCCATGTGCTCGTCAGAGTCGCTATTCCGTAAGATTCGTATTTGC
>DASZPV010000042.1:0-7713 GCA_035549875.1 Caulobacterales bacterium | reverse complement strand
AGACCTGGCGGCCGCGTTTCGTCCGCGCCTGTTTGCGATGCTGGCGGCCTCGTCGGTCAGCATTTTTGCCAACTGGGGAATATATGTTTGGGCGGTGGCGCACGCGCACGTGATGGAGGCCGCGCTGGCCTATTTCATTTCTCCGCTCGCCAACGTGCTCATCGGCGTGCTGGCGTTCGGCGAGCGCGTCAGGCCCATACAGACCGCGGCGATTGCGCTGGCCGCCGTCGGCGTGGCAGTGCAGGGGATCGCCATCGGCGCGCCGCCCTGGATCGCGCTGCTGCTGTGCGCAAGTTGGACGGCTTATGCCGTGCTGCGCAAGCAGGCGCCGACGCCGGCGGCGGTCGGCTTGCTCGTTGAAACGCTGATCCTGGCGCCGGTTGCGATCGCCATGCTGGTTTGGCTGGGTGCGCATCACCTGTTGGCGTTCGGCCAGCACGTGGGGCAGAGCGCCTTGCTTGCGCTTGCCGGCGTGGTGACGGCGGCGCCGCTTCTCCTGTTCACGTTTGGCGCGCGGCGCTTGCCGCTGTCGGTGCTCGGCCTGATCAACTACGCCACGCCCTCGCTGCAGTTTCTCGCCAGCCTGGCGCTCGGCGAGGCGCTAACACCGCTGCGCGCGGCGAGCTTTGCGCTGATCTGGTTCGGGCTGATCGCATTCACCACCGATTCGCTGGCGGCAGAGCACGCGCGGCGGCGCGCGGCGTTACATACATGAATACAGCGCCGCGATGAGGCGCTGGCCGCGCTCATCCGTTTGCAGCGCCGGCGCCAGCTTGTTCAGCACATAGCCGGCCGAAACGCCGCGCGTTGGATCGCCTAAGCCAAACGAACCGCCGCGCCCCGCGTGGGCCAGCGTGCGTGCATTGGGCCCGTATATCTTGTTGTTGTTGATCATCACGCCCGCCGCCCACGACATGCGGAACGGCATCACCAGATCGTCGTCATTGATGCGCGGCGCGGTCAATTCAGCGAAAATGCCGGGATCGAGCGCGCGCATGTCGCCGATTTTGCCCGCATTGGCGAAGGCGGCGAACAATTGCGCCACCGAGAGCGCCGTGCCGTGGCCGTTGGCGGAGGGAATCTCCGCGCGCCGCCACGCCGCATCCGTGCGCGGCGCGGCCCAGGGCGCGAAGAACGCCGCGCGTTTGGCCTCGGTGATCGGCCCAAGATCGGGCATGTCGCGCGGCAATTGCTGATCGGCGCAGCGGCCATGTTCGGAATCCGGCAGGCCGATCCAGAAATCGATGCCGAGCGGTTCGCAGATGTCTTCGCGCAGGATCGTTCCAAGCGAGCGCGGGCTGACGCGCCGCACCATTTCGCCGGCGATATAGCCGTAGGTCATGGCGTGATAGCCGCACGCGGTCCCCGGCGCCCAAAGCGGTTTGAGCTTCGCCAGCGCCGCCGATAGGGCGGGCGGATCGAGCCATAGCGCGGTGTCGATCCGCTCCAGAAATCCCGGCACGCCCGCCTGATGCGACAGCGCCTGGCCGAGCGTAACTTGATCTTTTCCCTCCGCGCCGAATTCCGGCCACACGGCGGAGACGGACTGGTCGTAATTCAGCAACCCCTGTTCGACGAGCATGGCCACGATCAGCGCGGCGACCGGCTTGGTGGTGGAGTGTACCGGAACCAGCGTGTCGTGCGCCCAGGCCTTCGTGCGCGCGCGGTCCGTATAGCCGGCCCAGATGTTCACCACCGGCTCGCCCGCGATGCAGGCGGCGAAGGCCGCGCCGTTTTCGAGGTCTTCGTCGAAATTGCGCGCAAAGGCGTCGCGTACGGGTTCGTATCCTTTGGCGACGAATCCCTCGATCTGCATCAGCGTTTCGCTTCGCCGCGCATGCGATGGGCGTCGGCAAAACCGCGCGTCAGCGAGAAGGTGAGGACGTCCATGCTAGTCGCTGATGATCTGGGCGGTCGGCCACGTATCGGGTTCGGCCAGTTTGTCCTGTGCTTCGATGACTGCGAGGTTACCGTCGCCGCGCAAAAGCGAACGGATGATCACGTCATAGGTCGCGCCGGCCGCGGCTTCGAGCGCAATGGCGATCGAGCGGCCGTTGAGGCGCTGGGCGAGGAACACGGCCGTGAACAGGTCGCCCGCGCCCTTGGGCGCGCTTGGCGCGCGCGGCGTCTCTGCCAGCCAGGCGGTCTGCCCGGCCACATAAGCGGCGGCCGCGCCGCTGGAGGAAGGCGCTGACGTAACCAAAGCCGGCTTGCCGAGCGACCGCACGGCGGCGCGCAATTCCTTAAGATTTGTCACCGGCAGGCCGGTGATCGTTTCCAGCTCCCAGGCGTTCGGCGCAATCAGATCGCCAGCCGGAACGAGCTTTTGCATTACCGCGAGCGCGATCTCATCGGATACGTAGAGGCCGCCGGTATCGCCCAGCACCGGATCGCACACATAAAACGCCTGCGGATTGACCGCCTTCACGCGGGAGACCGCGTCCAGCACCAGGTCGGCCTGTTCGGCGCCGCCGAGATAGCCCGAAAGCACGGCGTCCACCTGCGCCAGCGCGCCGTCTGCCTCCAGCGCGTCGATCATGCTGGCGAGCATGGCGGGCGGGGTCGGTCCGCCGCCGGGCGGTCCGCGATCTGGCCGGCGGCCCAGAATGACCGTTGGCAGGGCGATCGCGCGCACGCCGAGGCGCTCAAACACGAAACAGGCGACGGAATTGCCGACAAACGCGCCGGCCACTTGCGATTGGATGGTGAGGATTGTTTTCATCGCCTGCCTGGCGTCTGCTTTGCGGCGCCGAAGGCAGGCGGGCAAGCGAGGCGACAATGAACAAGGCGGACAGGCCCAATTCCATGCGGCCAAGGCGCAGCGCGCTCTATATGCCCGGCGCGAATGTGAAGGCGCTGGAAAAGGCCAAGGCGGTCCCCGCCGACGTGCTGATCTTCGATATCGAGGATTCGGTGGCGCCGGAGGGCAAGGCCGAGGCGCGGGCGAATATCGTCTCGGTGCTCCAGGCTGGCGGCTATGGCGCGCGCGAAATCGTAGTGCGGGTCAATTCTCTCTCAACGCCCTGGGGTGCGGAGGACGTGAAGGCCGCCGCCGCGGCCAAGCCGCATGCGGTGCTGTTCCCGAAAGTCTCCAGCGCCGCCGATGTCGAGGCCGCCGAGGCGTCGCTGCGCGCGGCTGGCGCGCCGGCGGATACGGGCCTGTGGGCGATGATCGAGACGCCGCTGGCGATCCTCAACATCCGCGACATCGCAGCAGCATCGGCCAAATCGCGCCTTGCCTGCTTCGTCGTCGGCACCAACGATCTGGCCAAGGATCAGCGCGCACAGACCACGCCAGGGCGCGAAGCGTTTCTCGCCAGCCTCACGCTTTGCGTGTTGGCGGCGCGGGCTTTTGGGCTTTCGGCGCTGGACGGCGTGCACAACGACATTGCGGACGCCGCCGGCTTTGAAGCCGTGTGCCGGCAGGGCGCCATGCTCGGCTTTGACGGCAAGACGCTGATCCATCCCTCCCAGCTCGGCCCCTGCAATGAAATCTTCGCGCCGGCCGCGGGGGAGGTGGAACAGGCGCACGCGATTATCGCAGCCTTCGCCGCGCCCGAAAACGCCGGCAAGGGCGTGATCAAGGTCGCCGGGCGCATGACGGAATTGCTGCACCTGGAGCAAGCCCGGCGCACAGTCGCGATCGCCGAAGCGATCAGCGCGATGGCCTAGCGCGCTTGCCGCGCGACGCTTTAGCACGGCTCCGCCGATACCCGCGCGGGCTAGTCTGGCTCGCGGAGGGCGCGTCATGTCGAAATCCTTCACCGGCAATTTCTTCGAGGATTTCAAGCCGGGGCAGGTGCTGCGTCACGCGACGCCGCGCACGCTGACGGACGGCGACAGCGCTCTCTACATCGCGCTCAACGGATCGCGCTATGCGCTGTTCTCGTCCGACGAATTTGGCAACGCCTGCGGCCTTGAACGCGCGCCGATCGATCCGTTGCTGGCGTTTCACATCGTGTTCGGCAAAACCGTGCCGGACGTGTCGCTGAACGCCGTCGCCAATCTCGGCTATGCGGAGGGGCGTTTCCTTGCACCAGTTTATGCCGGCGATACGCTGAGCGCGTCGTCAGAAGTGATCGGCGTCAAGGAAAACTCCAACGGCAAGACCGGCGTCGTGCATGTGCGCACAACGGGGACGAACCAGCATGGCGCGCCTGTGCTAAGCTACGTGCGCTGGGTGATGGTCAACAAGCGCAGCGCCGCTTCGCCCGCGCCCGCGGCGGTTGCGCCGAAGCTTGCGGAGGCTGTCGCGCCCGGCGATCTCGTCGCGCCGCCGGGGCTGGATTTTTCGGGCTACGACTGGACGCTCGCCGGTTCGCCGCACGGCTTCGAGGACTACGCCGTCGGCGAAAAGATCGATCATATCGACGGCATGACCGTGGAAGAGGCAGAACACCAGATCGCCACGCGCCTCTACCAGAACACCGCCAAGGTGCATTTCAACCAGTACGAACAGGGCCAGGGCCGTTTCGGCCGGCGCCTGATCTATGGCGGCGTGGCGATTTCGATTGCGCGCGCGCTGGCGTTCAACGGCCTTGCCAATGCCGGGTTGATGCTGGCGATCAACGCCGGGCGGCATGTGAGCCCGCTGTTCGCCGGCGACACGGTTTACGCCTGGTCCGAAGTGCTGGCGAAGATCGGGCTTTCCAACGGCGTCGGCGCCTTGCGCCTGCGCCTCGTGGCCACCAAAAACGCACCCTGCGCGGTGTTTCCGTACAAGGACGGCGCCGGCGAATACGATCCCGCCGTGATCCTGGATTTCGACTATTGGGCCGCGATCCCGATGAAAAGGGCCGGCGGCTAGGGGTGTTTTTGTCGGCGGTTTGAGCTATATTGAGGGCATGGCTAGGAAGACGTCGCCAACCCCGCCGGTTTTCGTCCAAGTGATGCAGGAAGGCTTTGGCCGCGCCACGCGCGAGGCCGCCGCAAGGGCTGAGCTTGCCGGCGTGCCTTTAGCCGGGGCGAAAAGCGATCCGGTGAAGAAGTTGACCCCTAAGAAAACCGCGCCGCGCAAGGTGATGGCCGCAAGCGCGGGGCGCGCGCGGGCCCGCAAAAAGGCCTAAGTGAGCCGCGCGATTTTTTGGTTGCTCGCCGGCCCGAACGGCTCGGGCAAGAGCACCTTCGCCAGTTCCACCGCTTTTGACGCTCTATCCACGACGCCGGAAAGCGAAGTGACGTTGCTGCGGCTCAATCCGGACGAATGCGCGCGCAAGCTTCGGGCGGCGTTTCCGCATCTGAGGGAGGACGAACTTGCGCTGCGGGCGGCGCAGGAAAGCGACGATGCGCTCGATGCCTGCATTCGCGAACGCCGCTCGGTGATCGTCGAAAGCGTGTTGTCTTCGCCGAAGCTGAAGCCGCGCGTTGAGGCGGCGCTCCTCGCGGGCATGGATTTTCGGCTGACCTTTGTCGTGCTGCGCCATCCTGATCTAAACATTGCGCGCGTGGGACACCGCGTAAAACTTGGCGGTCACGGCGTTGAAGAAGGGCGCATCCGCGCGCGCTGGCTAAGATCGGTGGACAACTTGCCGTGGTTCGCCGCGCGAGCCAGTTCACTATCGCTCTGGGACAATACGCGCGCCGCCAGCGAGGGCAGACCAGAACTTGTCTTGGCTGCGACGCCCAACCAGCGTTTCGTCAACCGACAAGCAGCATTGCTTGCCGATCCAGACGCCCATCCGGCGCTCCTGAAGGCCGTGGATGCGGTTATCGATGGGCTCTGACCCCGCGCCGCGTTGACTTGGCCGGCTTGGCCAATAGATTGCGCGCCCAATGATTTGGCGCCCCCGCGCCTGCCGGAGCCCGCCCATCCTCATGGCGCACGTCCAGGATCGCCCGCTTTCGCCGCATCTGCAGATATGGCGTTGGCACGTCACCATGCTCGCCTCGATCGCCCACCGCGCCAGCGGCGTGGCGATGTATCTCGGGGTTCTCGGACTGGCGTGTTGGCTGCTCGCTCTGGCGCTCGGCGGCGCGCCGTTCGCGACTGTCGATATGCTGGCGCGTTCGCTGCTGGGCCAGGTCGCGCTCTACACGCTGGTGGCGGCGTTCGGTTATCACCTCTGCAACGGCCTGCGGCACCTGTTCTGGGATTTCGGCGCCGGCTTCAAGCCAGCCCTCGCGAACATGACCGCTTGGATGGCGCTCGCGGTCGGCGTGATCGGCGCGCCGCTTGCGCTGTTCCTGCTGCTGAACGTGGCGGGCTGAACCATGGGCAATAAGCGACGCATCAGGGGCGCGGGCGGCGGCCACGGCACGGGCGGTTTCATCGCGCAGCGCTTCGCTGCCGTTGCGCTCCTGTTCCTTGGTCCATGGTTTATCGTTGGCTTGGCGCTGGCGGCGCGGCAAGGCGAGGCGGGCGCCCGCGGCTTCTTCGCTTCGCCGCTGAACGCCGGGGTATCGGCGGCGTTTGTTGTCGCCGCGTGCTGGCACATGCAGATCGGCATGCGCGAGATTATCGAGGACTACATCGGCAAGACCGGCATGCGCAAAGCGCTGGAGTTTTTGAATATGCTTGTCACGGCGGCGGCCGCCATCGCAGGCGTTTTTGCGCTCTTCCAAATCAGCTTCGGAGTCTGACGGTCGATGGCCGCTTATGAATGGATCGACCACCGGTACGACGTGGTCGTGGTGGGGGCGGGCGGCTCGGGCCTGCGCGCCGCGCTCGGCTGCGCCGAAGCGGGCCTGAAAACAGCCTGCATTACCAAGGTGTTTCCCACGCGCTCGCACACAGTGGCGGCGCAGGGCGGCATTTCCGCCTCGCTCGGCAATATGGGCGAGGATGACTGGCGCTGGCACATGTACGACACCGTCAAGGGCTCGGACTGGCTCGGCGATCAGGACGCGATCGAATATCTCTGCCGCAATGCACCGCAGGCCGTGTACGAATTGGAGCATTACGGCGTGCCGTTTTCGCGCACGCCAGAAGGTAAAATCTATCAGCGCGCCTTCGGCGGCATGACCAAGAATTACGGCGAGGCGCCGATCCAGCGCACCTGCGCCGCGGCGGACCGCACCGGCCACGCCATGCTGCACGCGATGTACGGCCAGTCGCTGCGCCACACGACCGAGTTTTTCATCGAATATTTCGCGCTCGATCTGATCATGGAAAATGGCGAGTGCAAAGGCGTCACCGCCTGGCGCCTGGAAGACGGCACGCTGCACCGCTTCACCGCCCAGCGCGTGATCCTGGCCACCGGCGGCTATGGCCGCGCCTATACATGGTGCACGTCGGCGCACACCTGCACGGGCGATGGCGGCGGCATGGCGCTTCGCGCAGGACTTCCGTTGCAGGACATGGAATTTGTGCAGTTCCACCCGACCGGCATCTATGGCTCGGGCTGCCTCATCACCGAAGGCGCGCGCGGCGAAGGCGGCTACCTCACCAACTCCAAGGGCGAGCGCTTCATGGAGCGCTACGCGCCGACTGTGAAGGACCTCGCCTCGCGCGACGTTGTCTCACGCGCCATGACGATGGAGATCCGCGAAGGCCGCGGCGTTGGCGAGCACAAGGATCACATCCACCTGCACCTCGACCACCTCGATCCGAAGATCCTGCACGCCCGCCTGCCCGGCATTTCGGAAAGTGCCAAAATCTTCGCAGGCGTTGACGTCACCAAGGAACCGATCCCCGTTCTTCCGACCGTGCACTACAATATGGGCGGCATCCCGACGAACTACATGGGGCAGGTGGTCGTCCCGGAAGGCAACAGC